>NZ_DBHHEV010000058.1:11875-15975 GCF_057238965.1 Peptidiphaga sp. | reverse complement strand
AGAAGCACGGGAAGGGCCAAGGCGAGAACGAGGCCGTAGAGAAGCGGCCCGCGCGGCAGCTCCGGGAAGACTTCCACGAGGCTCGTCGTTGCCACGCCGACGCCCAGGACGATGACGATGACGTAGCACAGGTAGCGCGCCGAGGCGGCCACCACGCCCATCCCCGGGCCGATGTGGGAGGCAACGATTCGGTAGGAGAGGCGGCGCGGAACGAGGCGCCCCACCCAGGTCGCGCCGAAAAAGGCCGCCAGAAGGCTGAGAACCGCCACGGCGGCGGCGACGGCGATATCCGCGGAATTCGCCCCCGAGGGGACGGAACGAAGAATGATCTGCGGAACGATGACGGCCGAAAGGGCGATCATCGTGGTGTCGGCCGCTGCGGAGCGGGCGGGTATTTCGTTCGTCACAGTGTTCAGGCTACGCCACGTCGCGGTTTGAGGTAGCGTTCTTAGCGTGCACTTTGTCATCATGGGGTGCGGTCGCGTCGGAGCGACGTTGGCCGCGAATCTAACGGAGTACGGCCATTCCGTGGCCGTCATCGACCACAGCCCCGACTCGTTTCGGCGGCTCCCAGAAGGTTTTTCGGGCCAGCGCGTCACGGGCATGGGCTTCGACCGCGAGGCGCTGATCCAAGCCGGCATCGAGGACGCCCACGGCTTCGCGGCCGTCTCCTCGGGCGACAACTCGAACATCATCGCCGCCCGTGTGGTCCGCGAGACCTTCGGGGTGTCCAACGTCGTCACCCGCATATACGATCCGACGCGCGCAGAGGTTTACGAGCGGCTCGGAATCGCCACGGTTTCAACGGTCAAATGGACGGTTGAGCAGGTTTTCCGGCATCTCATCCCGCTGGGGCCGCACTTCGACTGGATCGAAGACGACGCCGGAATCGCGATCGTCGGCATCGACCTCGACCCTTCCTGGTTCGGGCGCAGCGTCTCCGATTTGGAGCGCGCGACGAAAGCAAGAGTGACCTATCTCACTCGCTTGGGGAGGGGGATGCTTCCGGCGCCCAGCCTCGTGCTGCAAGACGGCGACGCGCTGCACATGACGGTCGAAACCGATCGGGCCGGCGCCGTCCAAAGAATCGCGAACCATCCAGCCCAGGAGGATCTGTGAAAGTCATCATCGCGGGGGCCGGGTCCGTGGGCAGGTCGATCGCCAAGGAGCTCGTCCAATCCGGCCACGACATCACGATCATCGACCGCCACCCCTCGGCGATGAAAGTGGCCTCCGTCCCCGAGGCGGAGTGGCAGCTCGACGACGCCTGCGAGCTCACGAGCCTCCAGCGGGCGAATCTCGACGAGGCCGACGTCGTCGTGGCGACGACCGGCGACGACAAGGTCAACCTCGTCGTCTCGCTCCTGGCAAAAACCGAATTCGGCGTCGAGAGAGTCATCGCACGCGTGAACAATCCGAAGAACGAATGGCTCTTCGACGAGTCGTGGGGAGTGGACGTCGCCGTCTCGACGCCGCGCGTCATCGCGCCCTACGTCGAGGACGCGGTCGCCAACGGGCGCCTCGCAACGGTCATGCACTTTCACCGCTCGGGAGCGGCCCTCCTGCAGACGACGCTTCCGCCCAAGGCCCCGATCGTCGGGCTTGCCGTCTCCGACGTCGTCCTCCCGCCCTCGATCGTTCTCAACGCGATCGTCCGGGACGGGGTGCCGTTCACGGCGGAGCCCGATTTGACGGTCGAAGCCGGCGACCAGGTGCTTTTCCTGCGCTCGGCCGAGGCCGAGGAAGACCTCGACATCGTGCGCGAGCTCATCGGCGACGACGCCTCGCTCGAGTCGGTCTAGCCTGCGATCCCGTTCTCCGGCGGCGGTTTCGCCTCGCTTCGGTCGGCTCCGCTTTCGCCCGCCATCCGCGCTCGCCTCCCCGTTCGGCTGCGCGAGAAGACCCGCCGGTCAGCCGCGCTCGTCGGCTTCGGCGGGGTGCCGCCCCGGCCCGGCCGCGGACGATTCGGCCGCGGGAGGAAGCGCGCGGACCGCCATCCACGTCGCCCAGGCCGCGAGGGCGAAGAGCGGCAGGCCCATGACGAGCTTGCTCACCGCGAGGGCCGTCGTCGCATCCGTCAAGTAGAGAGGCGTCTGAACGAGGAGGCGCAAGGCGAACACTCCGGCCCACAGCCACGTCAAACGGGTGTACGCGCGGCGAGTCGCGATCCCGTCCTCGTCGTCGGCTCGCCTCCATCGTGTGGCGTCCCCGCGCAGGAATCCAAGCACGAGGCCCATCAGAGGCCAGCGCACTGCGAGAGAAAGGGCGAGGGCGGCCAGATACCCGGCATTGAGGAGCAGTCCCACCGTGAAGTAGTCGGATGCCTGCCCCGTGCGCAGCGCCCAGAAAGCCGAGACGCCGACGCCGAGGAGGCCGCTGACCGCCGGTGTGACGTCGAGCCGGCCGACAAGGCGGGCCGCCAAGGCGAGGACTGAGGCGGCCACCGGAGCGATCGAGGAGACGACGACGTCTTTGGTCGCTATGTAGACGACGAGGAAGATCGCGCCGGGGGCGACGCTTTCGACGACGCCCCGCTTGCCGCCCACGGCCCTCGACAGGTCAAAGTCTTCGCCGACGGCGGCCGCCAGACCGCCTCTGCGCCTGGCCGTCCGCCTTCCGGCGGCCTCCTCCGCCCGATCCGAGGCTTGCGCCTCGTCAGCCGCTTGGTCCGTCACATCGACCATCTCAGTCACGTCGTTCCTTTCCGCCGCGTCGATTTTTCGCCGCATCGATTGTTCTGTCCGCCGCGTCGAGTCTGTTCCGCAGCGCCCTGAGCCGCGCGCGCCACTGGGGCGCGGACGTCACTCGCCCGGCAGCACCGTGTAAGCCGGGTCGAAGATCGTCGGGACGGCGTCGCGGCCCGAAACGGCCCCGCGCACGGTCAAACGCGAGCCGACCTCGATGCAGCGGACGATGGTCCGCCCCAGGAATGCGAGGACGAACTCCCCCTCCGGGGCCTTGATCCTCGCTCGAAGGACCGGCGAGTTTCCCGCGCCGGGATATGCGATCGACGTGATCTCGCCGGTCACTTCGACTCGGCGAGGGCTCACCTCAGCGGACCTCCGAGATTTCCGGCCCCCGGCGCGGAAGCGAAATCCTGTCGCGCTGAGGCTCGGGATGCTTGCTGCCCGAACGCGGCACCTCGAGCGGAAGAATGTCGCGCGGCGGATGGGCGGCGACGCCCCTGACCACCACGAGCCTGTCGAGCACGGCGCGGAGCAGGCTGCGCGCCTCGGCGTCGTCGACGGCGGCTCTGCCTGTCAGCGTCGCCCGCAGCAGCCACCGGGGCCCGTCGATTCCCAAGTATCGAACGGGGTTGACCGTCCTCGACCCCTCGACCGGCATCTGCGCGTGGATCTCCTGTCCGTAGTCTCCCTCGGCCTCGCGCGAAGACCCTCCCTGCGAGGCGATCGAAGAGATCATGTCGGCGCGCACGTCGTCCCACAGGCCGCTCGACTTCGGAGCCGCGAAAACCTGAAGCTGAAGCGCGCTCTCGCCCACGATGTACACGGCGCCCAGGACCACCTCGCGGTTGCGCTCGACCGTGAATTGGATCGTCGCGCCCTCAACCGGCGGCAGCCTGAGGGCGCCGCACTCGAGCAGCTCGTCGTCTTCGGGCGCATCGGCTTCGTCGTAGGGCCCGACAGCCTTTGCGGCCTCGGGCTCGGCGACGACGTCGGCCTCCGCCTCTCGGACCTTGGCCTTCTTCTTCCCAAATAGTCCCACGTGTCAACCCTTTCAGAATCGCGGTTCGCTCGGTCGGACCATGCGCACCATTTTAGCCCGCGCACTCCGTGCACACGGGCAGTCCGCCCTCTTCGTAGGCAAGCTGTGATCGATGGTGCACCAGGAAACACTGCGAACACGTGAATTCGTCGTCTTGGGCGGGCACGACGCTGATCGAAAGCTCGACGTTCGACAGGTCGGCCCCCGGCAGCTCAAAGCCTTCAGCGGCCTCGACCTCGTCCTCCTCGACCTCCGCCGACTGATGCTCTGAGCGCCGAGCCTTGAGCTGCTCGAGGGAATCCTCGCGGAGTTCTTCGTCCTGCTTGCGCGGTGCGTCGTAATCGGTTGCCATTGTCAGCTCCACTCGTCTCGTT
>NZ_DBHHEV010000058.1:0-11865 GCF_057238965.1 Peptidiphaga sp. | reverse complement strand
CCCACAATGTATCAGGTTTTTCGGATTCGTCCAGTCTGTCAATCCACAAGCGAAACGCACAGCCGAGCGCCAAGCGTGACACACCCGGGCGAATCGGCCCATTCCGCCCATCGTGTGGCAACCTTAAGGTGACTACGATTTCAAGGGGAGACATGAAAAAACTGGAGCTCTTGGGACTCGGGCCCGACGGCGAGACTCTCACGCTGAACGACGCCGAAGGCAATAGGTATATCCTACCCATCACCGACCTGTTGCGCGCGACGCTCAGACGCGATAGACCCGTCGTCGAGAATCCGTCCGAATCGAAACGGCAGATGACGCCGCGGGAAATCCAGTCCTACATACGCGAGGGACTGTCCGTCGACGACGTGTGCGAGCTTTCCGCGCTTCCCGCCTCCCGAGTCAACCCCCTCGCATTTCCGATCGTCGCGGAGCGCGAGTACACCGCCCAACTTGCCCGGTCCTTCTCAATCGGCCACGACAGCGCCGGTCTGACGCTCGAAGAGCTCGTCGCGTCGCGCCTCGTCGGCCGAGGCGTCAACCCGAACGACATCACATGGGATTCCTTGCGCAAGAACGGCGAGCCTTGGACACTAGTCGCCGTCTTCGTCACAGGCGACCGCGAGCATCGCGCCACATGGCACGTCGATTTGGAGCGGCGCCTGCTGGAGGCGCTGGACGACGAAGCCGCCTGGCTCTCGGAGACCCAGCTGCCGGCTTCGACGGGAACTTGGAGGGCAGTGAACACCCCTCCCGCGCCGGTGGATTTAGTTCAGAGCGAAAAAGCGCACCGCCGGCACTCGCACAGAGCGGGCGGCGAGGACCGCGAAAAGGCCGACGGACGCGGGAGCGCTCCGGCCGAGGCGCCGGCGAACGCCCGAAAGGCCAACGACGACGCGGGCGCGGCGGACGGTCGCGGCAAAGCCGACGGAAAGGGGCGAATCGAAGAGGTTCTCGCCTCCCTCGACACCCAAAGGGGCAGGGTCCGCCCGATGCCGAAGGTCGAGGAAGACCCCGATTACGACGGCGCACACCCTCCGGTTTCCGCCCCGGAGACTGCCCACGACGCAACGATTTTGAGTCTGCCCCGCCGTTCGGCCGTCGATCGCGAGCAGAATTCCGCGGCGAACGAACAGCCCAAGCCAGACGAGCGGGCGGGCGGCGGCGCACGCCCGGACCGATGGGGCAAGGAAGCCTCTCAAAAAGCGAAAGGCAAGCGTTCCCGAGGCAAAGACGGCAAGGGAGGAAAGGGCCCGTCGGCGGAGGCAGACGGCGCGGCCCGCGGCGGGCGCTCTCCCGAGGGAGGGGGAAGCAAGGAAGGCTCGGAGGCCGAACAGGCCTCTCCGGACACCTTCGCCCCGTCCGAACGGCGATCCGATCGCTCGAAAAAACGGCGAGGCTCGCGCCCGTCGATGCCCAGCTGGGACGAGATCGTCTTCGGGAAGAAAGACTAGACGGCTCGCAGAAGGTCAAGACGGTTCGCCGGGAGCGGTCCGAAGGAACGGGAACAGTCTGAAAGAACAAGGCTAGGGCTCGCCGAGGGGAAGCTGCTTCGCTGCACGGGCCGCGCTCGCGGTCATTCGCTTCATGTGGTGATTTCGGCACAGCACCTCATAGCCCGCTTTTCCGGCGTCGGTGTCGCCGACGACGACCTGCTCCCCCTCCGTGACCATGGCGCCGTCGACGGTGCGCGCGTTGTGCGTGGCGCGTTCTCCACCCTGTCGGCCAGTTCGATCATGCGTGCGGATCCGGGAAACAGCTTCGTCATGAAATCCGACGTGATTCCGAAGCCGAAGACGTCGATTTCGATCTCGTCCACGATTCTCGCCAGCTGCTCTATCTGAGCCTCGGTGTAGAACTGGACCTCGTCGCAGATGAGAAAGTCGACCGCCCGCCCGCCGGTGCGCTCCCGCGCCACGGCCTTCCAAAAATCGGTGTTCTCATCCACCTCGAAAGCCCGCGACTCCAGGCCGATGCGCGAGGACAGCCTGCCGGTTCCCGCCCTGTCGTTGCGGCTGTAGAGGAGGCCTCTCATGCCGCGGCGCTCGTGGTTGTAGGCAGTCTGCAACGCCAAAGTCGACTTGCCGCAGTCCATCGTCCCCGAAAAGAAGACCAGCTCCGCCATCACACGGCTCCAGCGAAAAACATCAATTGACCTCCACTGTCAAACGACCTCCGCGATGAGAGGAACGAGCATTTCGACGGACGTGAGGGATCCGTGGACGCCGCGCATCGGCGGGCTCGTGCGCCCCCGAGAGTCGAAGACGGCGCAATCGCCGCGTTGGAAGGAAATGACGTCGCCCATGACGGAGCGGGCGAAATCTTCGACGGGGCCGAAGATTCCCGTTGCGACGGCTTCGTCGGCCGTCAGGACCAGCGCAGACTCGCCGAGCTCCTCCCTCCATCGCGCCGCGAGGGCCTCCGGCTCCCGGGTGTACACCTGCACCGCACGGTCCTCCCCCGCGACGAGGTCCGCTCCCTCGCGCAGCCGGGGAGAATCGGCGAGGTCGATCCTTGTGCCGACGTCGACCATGCCGTGGTCGGCGGTGACGACGACGAGCGTTCCGCGAGGGACGGAACGCGCAAGGGAGGCGACGGCGGCGTCGAAGCTCTCCAGCTCCGCCACCCATTCGCCGGACGTCCACCCCGCGGCGTGGCCCGCATGGTCGATTTCGCCCCAGTAGAGGTAGACGCATTCGGCCCCGCGCCGCAAAGCCCCGGCGGCAGCCTCCACCCGCTCGTCGAGGGTTTCGGCGGGCACGGCCTCCGCGCCCCGGAGGGCGGCCAGCGTCAGTCCCGAGCCGACGAAGGCGGAAGGCTGGACGACGCGGCAGGCCCGGGCGCGCGGGCCCAGCCTTTCGAACAGCGTCGGCTGTCTCTGCCACGAAAGCGGGTCGAGCCCGGGATCGTCCCATTTTATGAGGGAAAACGGCCTGCCGCTGGCCGGAGAGCGCAGCGAATACCCCATCATCGCGGTCTTTCCCGGCAGCTCGCCCGTTCCCACTGCGGTTATGGCGGCGGCGGTGGTCGAAGGCGCCACGGTCACAAGCGGGTCAAAATGGGTCATCGACCGAAGCGTGGGGGCGTGGCCGCTTCTGGCGTCGAGGTTCTCGGCGCCCAGCCCGTCGACCATGACGAAGCAGACGCGGTCGGCCTCGGGCAGCCCGAGCGCCGCTCTGTCGCGTTCGGAGTCCGAGGCCGACGTCGACGTCGCCAAGCCTGCGGCGTCCATCGCCGCCGAAAGCGCCGCTCGAACGCGCCGTTCCCCGGGGACTGGAAAGTCATCGGCCAAGGGCCGGGCGGTTTGGCTCACCGGCCCGCCCCGGCGAGGATCTCATGGAGGCGAAGGATGAATTCGGCGCCCTTGGAGAAGACCGCGGCGTCGAGCGACGTATCGACGAACACGTCGAGGTCCTCGGCCACCGCGTGGGCCATCGATCCGTGGTCGAGGGTGCAGGACGGGTCCTCGCATCCCGCCGGAAAACTGTCGATCAGCCAGGAGCCTCCCCAGACGGCGTGGATGCCGATGGCCGAAAGCTCGCCGGCGCGCGGCCCTTGAAGGCTGCGCCGCCGCAGAAGCTGGACGTCGCGGAGCATCGACAAGGGCAGGGTGCGCACGCTCGTCAACAGCTCTCCTTCCGGCGCGAACTCGTAGGAGACGTCGGAGGAAATCACGTGCAGCGAGGAATCCGTCACGGCGTAGCACGTGACGGACTCGTAGACGGAGTCGCTGTCGAAAAGAGTTTGGGGACGCACGAAATACGCCAAGATTTCGGGATCGGATTTCAACGCCGCCGCGACGTCTCGAGCCACAGGTGCGTCGCCGTCGTCCAGTTCGTTGAGCTCCGATATGAAATCCTCGTAACGATTAGCGTTCACCCCGCGATTGTCTCATTTTGATCGATCCCACGCACGCACGGCCTGCCCGGCGGGCCCTCGCGAGGCGGCCGGGCGTCGCCAATATCACCTCGAATGACGGGCGGGAAACCGGGAACAAGGGGAATACTTGTTCGCATGCCAAAGATTAGCGAGCCGTCTGCGGAGAAGGTCGTAGACATCGACGTCACGCAGGAGATGCGCACGTCCTTCCTCGAGTATTCGTACTCCGTGATTTACGCGCGGGCCCTCCCCGACGCCAGAGACGGGCTCAAACCCGTTCAACGGCGCATACTCTTCCAAATGGGGCAGATGGGGCTTCGCCCCGACCGCGGCCACGTCAAATCCTCCAGGGTCGTGGGGGACGTCATGGGCAGGCTCCATCCGCACGGCGACGTCGCCATCTACGACGCGATGGTCAGGCTGGCCCAGCCGTTCACGCTCAGGCTGCCCATGATCGACGGGCACGGCAATTTCGGTTCGCTCGACGACGGGCCGGCGGCGCCCCGATACACGGAGGTGCGCATGGCGCCCCCGGCCATGGCGATGATTTCCTCGCTCGACGAGGACACCGTCGACATGGCGCCCAATTACGACAACACCCTTGAGCAGCCCGAGGTGCTTCCCGCCGCCATTCCAAACCTCCTGGTCAACGGGTCCTCGGGAATCGCCGTCGGAATGGCGACGAACATGCCGCCCCACAACCTCGTGGAGGTGATCGCCGCGGCCCGCTGCCTCCTCGCCAATCCCGAGGCGGACCTGGAGGAGATCATGCGGTTCGTGCCCGGCCCCGACCTTCCCGAGGGCGGGAAGATCGTGGGTCTGGAAGGCATTCGGGAGGCCTACGCCTCCGGCCGGGGAATCTTCAAAACCCGCGCCACGGCCCACATCGAGAACGTCACGGCGAGGAAGAAGGGAATCGTCTTCACCGAGCTCCCCTACCTCGTGGGGCCGGAGAAGGTCATTGAGAAGCTCAAGGACGCGATCAACGCCAAGAAGGTCCAGGGCGTGACGGGCATCCAGAATCTGACCGACCGCCATCACGGGATGCGTCTGGTGGTCGAGATAAAGAACGGCTTCAACCCCGAGGCCGTCCTGCTTCAGCTTTACCGGCACACGCCGCTGGAGGATTCCTTCGGCATCAACAACGTGGCGCTCGTCGGCGGCCAGCCGCAGACCCTCGGGCTGATCGGGCTGCTGCGCGTCTTCCTCGACCACCGCCTCGACGTGACCAGGCGCCGCTCGCGCTTCAGACTCGACAAAGCCTCCCGCGAGCTTCACCTCGTGGACGGCCTGCTTGTGGCGGTCGTCAACATCGACGAGGTCATCGCGCTTATCCGATCCTCCGACGACGCCGCGACGTCGCGCACGCGCCTCATGCAGGTCTTCGACCTGACCGAGACCCAGGCCGAGTACATTCTGGAGCTTCGGCTGCGCCGCCTGACCAAGTACTCGGTGATCGAGCTCGAACAGCGCCGAAGCGAGCTCCTGGAGGCCATCGCCGACCTTGAGGGCATCCTCAATTCGCCCGAGCGCCTGCGAGACCTCGTATCGGCCGAACTGGACGAGGTCGCCCGGGCCCACGGCACGCTCCGCAGGACGGTCCTCCTCGAATCCGACGGCGCCACGGAGGCCGGAAGTTCGGCCGCGCTCCCGCTCGAGGTGGCCGACGACCCCTGCTTCGTCCTGCTGTCGGGAACCGGCCTGGCGGCGCGGACCGCGGATTCCTCGCCGCCAGCCAGGGAGGGCGAGCGCGGGCCTCACGACGCGATCCTCGCGTGCGTCCCGGCCACCGCACGCGGGCAGATCGGCGTCGTGACATCGGCGGGCCGGGCAGTTCGGCTCGACGTCCTCGACGTCCCCGTCGCGCCCGACGCCCCCTCCCTCGCCGCCGGAGCGCAGCTGCGCGAGCTTGTCTCCCTCGCCGAGGGCGAGCGCGCCGTCGGCCTCATCGACCTTTCCGAAGCGGCCGCTCCGCCTGTGCTGGCCACCGAGCGCGGCAGGATCAAGAGGGTCGGAGCAAGCCACCCCGGCAAGGATTCGTGGGAGCTCATCGGGCTCGAGGAGGGCGATTCGGTGGTCGGGTGCGGACATTGCGCAGACGCGGACCAGATCGTCCTCGTCTCTTCCGACGCCCATCTGCTGCGCTTCGACGGCTCGTTCGTGCGCCCTCAGGGCCGGACCGGGCGCGGCGTCGCGGGAATCCGCCTGGGAGCAGAGGCGAAAGTCATCGCCCTGGGCGTCGTTCCGGGCGACGACGTCGGCGGAACCCTCGTCGCAACCGTCTCGGGAAGCCGCGACGCGCTCGAGGGAACCGTGGCGGGAACGGCGAAGGTCACGCCGCTCGACCGGTTCCCGGCAAAGGGCCGCGGAACCGGCGGAGTCAGGGCCCAACGGTTCCTGCGCGGCGAGGACTGCCTGCAGCTCGCGGCCGTGGGCCAGGCGCCGCTTCACGCCGTCGGCGCGGGCGGCCAGCCGATCGGCCTGCCCGAGACGGACGAGAGGCGGGACGGCTCCGGCCAGCCCTTGGCCGCCCCCGTCACGGCCATCGGCTGAGTGCGCCCGGTCGCCGTTCAAACCGCGCGGCCTGCGCGCGGAAAGCGCGGCCCGGAAGGGCCTCGCCGCCTGTCGGGTCTAAGCCTGCGTGCGCGGGCGGGGAAAGCGCCGCGGCCCCCGGGCGGTTGCCGCTCGCAGCAGCGGCGGCGCCCACGCGCGGAATCAAAGCGGCCGACAAGGACGGTCAGAAACGGTTGACGTACACGCGGGTGACGCCCATGCGTTCGAAGCCCCGGTCGAGGAAGGTGCTCAGCAGGTAGTCCCCCTCGGGAACGTCTACGCCCACGTAAGAGACGCCGGCCTCCTTGACCGCGTCGATCGTTTGGCGGAGCAGCACGGAAACCAGGTTTATCCCCCGGTGCTCCTCGCCGAGGACCACCTCGGCGAGATAGCCCTCGGACCATCCGAGGGCCTCCCATTCCTCGTCGTAGCGTTCGCACACCACATAGGCGGCAACCCTCGGACGGTCTCCGCGAACGTCGAGCGCGACGAAGCTCCACGTTCGGTCGATGGCGGCGTGCTCGGCCTGCCAATCCCCGCGCGCGGAGGGCTCACCGCCGGACTTCGTCTGCACGGCGTTGTAGAAGCGCAGGACGTCCTCATCGAGGTCCTCCGTCAGGGGGACGATCTTCATGTGCGCGGGAACGTCGAAACGCGGAAAGCTCGCCACGCTCTTGCGCAATTGCACGTACTCGTGCGAAAGCTCGAAGCCCTCACGCGCCAAAAGCTCGGCAAGCCCGGCGTTGGCCCCGTCGACGTGGACGATCGCGCTGCTGCCGCCGATGGCGCGCGCGGACTTGACCTGTTCAGCCGCGAGCAGCTTTCCGATCCCCTCGCCGCGGGCGTCCGGGTGGACGCCGCCGAAAAGACGCACTTCGCCCCCGCTGCGCACGATCCGGGCCATCCCGACGGCCAGAAGGCTCGAATCGGAGGCGCGAACGCCGATGGCGCGCCACGTCAGAGCGGGATCGAAGAATCTCTCGATCTCTTCCAAGCTGGTGCGCAAAGGACTGTCGTCGGCGGCCTCAATGGCGCTGACGACATCATAGATTTCGCCCGCGTCTGCGGGCCCTAGCTCAACCCACCCCATCTTTGGCAATTTTAGGCGTCGATCCGATCGCGGTCCACAGCCGCGGCCCCTTCGACGATGAACTCCCTGCGCGGAGCGACGTCGTTGCCCATGAGCAGCTCGAAGACGGCCTCCGCTTCCATAAGCGCCTGTTCGTCCTCCATGCGGATCCGCCGCAAGGTTCGGCGCGACGGGTCCATCGTCGTCTCCGCGAGCTGGTGGGCGTCCATCTCGCCGAGGCCCTTGTACCGCTGAATGGGCTCGCGGTAGCTCTTGCCCGCGCGTTCGAGCTTGCGAAGCTCGGCGTGGAGCTGGTCCTCCGAGTATGTGTATATGTAGCGCTTCTTGCCGCCTTTGCCGCCCGAAACCTCGATTCTGTGAAGAGGGGGAACCGCGGCGTACACTCGCCCCTCCTGAACGAGCGGGCGCATGTAGCGGAAGAAGAGGGTGAGCAGGAGGGTGCGAATATGTGCGCCGTCGACGTCGGCGTCTGTCATCATAATGACTTTGCCGTAGCGCGCCGCGGGAAGGTCGAAGGTCCGCCCGCTTCCGGCCCCGACCACCTGGATGATCTCGGAGACCTCTTTGTTCTTGAGAATGTCCGCCGTCGAGGCCTTTTGGACGTTGAGGATCTTGCCGCGGATGGGAAGGAGGGCCTGAAACTCGCTTGACCGCGCAAGCTTGGCGGTTCCCAGGGCTGAATCCCCCTCGACGATGAAAAGCTCGGTCTCGGCCACGTCCTCGCTCCGGCAGTCGGCCAGCTTCGCCGGAAGGCTCGAGGCTTCGAGGGCGTTCTTGCGGCGAGAGATCTCCTTGTGCATGCGCGCCGTCACGCGGGCGCGCATCTCCGCCACGACCTTTTCAAGCAGCCTGGACGTCTCCGTCTTCTGGTCGCGCTTGGACGATCCGAGGATCGCGCCCAACTCCCTCTCGACCACGCCGGAGACGATCCCCCGAACGGCGGACGTCCCGAGGATCTCTTTTGTCTGCCCCTCGAACTGCGGCTCGGGCAGGCGCACGGTCACTACGGCCGTCAGGCCGGCCAGCACGTCATCCTTCTCGATCCTCGGGTCCTTCGCGCTCATCTTCAGGCGTCGAGAATTCGATTCGACGAGCGAACGCAGGACTTTCATGAGCCCCTGCTCGAATCCGCTCTGGTGCGTCCCCCCTCCCGGGGTGCGAATGATGTTGACGAAGGACTCCACTCGCGTCTCGTAGCCCTTGCCCCAGCGCAGCGCGACGTCGACGGCGACGGTTCGCTCAACCTCGCGGCTGACGAGGTGGCCCGATTCGGCGTCGAGAACGGGGACCTTCTCAGCGAACGTCCCCTCGCCGGTCAGCCGCATCGTCGCGGTGACCGCGGCGTCGGGCGCGAGGAAATCGACGAAATCCACGGTCCCGCCGTCGAAGCGGAAGGTTTCCGTATGAGGGCCCTTGTGCGGAGCCTCCCCTTCGGCGCCTTCCTTTTCGGCATTCTCCCCTGCGGCGCGCTCCCTCTCGTCGACGAGGGAGATGGTCAGGCCGGGCACGAGGAAGGCCGTCTGGCGGGCCCTTTCGACGAGCTCTTCGTAGGAGAAGGCCGCCGACGCGAGGAAAATTTCGGGGTCGGCCCAGTAGCGCACTCGCGTGCCGGACTTTTTCTTCGCGACTTTGCCGACGACGTCGAGCACCGAGGACTCGGTGAACGCCGACACGGGGGAACCGGGGCCGGGCCCCTGTGGAACTGCATCTGGTAGGTTTTGCCGCCTCGATCGACCTGGACGTCCATGCGTTCGGACAGGGCGTTGACCACCGAGGCCCCGACGCCGTGCAGACCGCCGGAGGAGCCGTAAGACCCTCCGCCGAACTTTCCTCCGGCGTGCAGCTTGGTGTAGACGACTTCGACGCCTGAGAGCCCCACGCCCGGAACCTCGTCGACGGGGACGCCGCGGCCGTTGTCCCGCACCTCCACCGATCCGTCCGCGTGGAGGCGGACCTCGACGGTGTCCGCGTGGCCTTCCAGCGCTTCGTCTACGGCGTTGTCGATGATCTCCCACAGGCAGTGCATGAGGCCGCGCGAGTCCGTGGACCCGATGTACATTCCGGGCCGCTTGCGAACCGCCTCGAGGCCTTCGAGAACCTGAAGGTGCCTCGCGGTGTAGCTTTCATTAGACGTCACTCGCACATCGTACTCACACACGCCCCTTTTCACGCATCGGCTGGCACAATCGGGCGAATCTCACTTTCGCATTTCTATTCGACAGCAAGTGCTGCCCTCAGCCGATGCGTTCGTTTCAGCCTGTTTCAGCCGATTCGCTCGCGCTCGTCGCGCACCGAAACAGCAGAGGCCGCCAGCTTCTCAAGGTGCGCATTCGCGTGATGTCCGCAAAACATAAGAACCCCGTAGGGCATCTCCACGCGAACGTAGGCTTGCGCGCCGCAGGCGTCGCACCGGTCGAGAGCGGTCATGGCGCCGTCGTGGACGGCGGAGTCGTGCTTCATCTCGTCGTTCGTCAAAGTAGCCACGGGTATATACAAGCATGCAAGGCGGCCTGCGCCAGCGCAGAAGGCCCCGCTTTCACCTCGGGCTAAATGAGCGCTTCGCTACACTTGACTGCCTCCGGCGGGCTTCGGCGCGAAGGCCGCGCGGGATCGGAAGGCTCCGGGCGGCGAGGAAGACCCCTTCGGGGCCGACGCCGCCGCACAAACAGCGGGAGGCCGACGCCGTCGAAGCGACTTCCGCGGTCGAAGCGGCTTCCACGGTCAAAGAGAGTTCCACGAGGCCGGCGGGGCGGGGCCCGAGGTTTGCCGCGGGGCAGCGGCGTAGAATTCTTTGGGCATGCAAGCGGCGGGGCTTCGCGGGGCTTCCGCTTACTGAGGGGCTTTTGCTTACTGAGGAGCTCAGCGGCTTCCGCGCACCGACGTGCCGAACTCTCAGGGTTCTCCGGCACCCGGCGCAGACACAGCGGCTCCCGCGCATCGACGGGCCGAGCTCGAATGGAGGGACAATGGGGTATGCCGTCGTCGACGTCGAAACGACGGGGCTCAGCCCTGTGCGCGATCGCATCGTCGAGATAGGAGTCGTCTTGCTCGACGAATCGGGCGGTCAGGAGGGCGAATGGCAGAGCCTCGTCAATCCTCTGCGCGGGATGCGGGCGGTTTTCGTGCACGGCCTGACGGATGCCGACGTCGCCGACGCCCCGACGCTTGCCGATCTGCTTCCGCGGATTCGCGAGCTGCTCGTCGGCAGGGCCCTCGTGGCGCACAATGCGGCGTTCGACGTCGGATTCCTCAACGCGTCTTTCGCCCGGGCGGGCTATGGGATGCACATTCCGCGCGAGGCCACGGTGTGCACGATGGAGCTGTCGAAGATCTACCTTCCGCCGGGAAGGCACGGATTGACCGCCGCGGCCGAGCGCGCCGGCATGGCGGCGGCAAAGCGTCACCGCGCGCTGGCAGACGCGCACACGGCTGCGGGCTTGCTGCGGCACTACTTGAACGCCGAGGCCAACGGGGTTCGCTACGCGAAAAGGGCTTTCTCGCGCAGCGGCAAGGCCGTAGAGCGGGCGGCGTGGATCGAGGCGCGCGGCGCGGCCGCGGAGCTGAGCTGGCCCGATTTCCTCCTCTGATGCGGATCGCGGCCTTCGACGCGCCGCGGACGACGCTCCTTTTCGCCGTCCTGCGGCACGGCCCTCGCGTGCGCCGGGAAAGCGGCCGCGCGAATCAGTCGAGATAGTCGCGCAGAACCTGGGAGCGCGAAGGATGGCGAAGCTTCGACATCGTCTTGGACTCTATCTGCCGGATGCGCTCACGCGTGACGCCGTAGACCTTCCCGATCTCGTCGAGGGTCTTCGTCTGCCCATCGGTCAGGCCGAAGCGCATCGCAACCACGCCGGCCTCCCGCTCCGAGAGCGTGTCGAGGACTTGGCGCAACTGCTCCTGAAGCAGCGTGAAGCCGACGGCGTCGGCCGGGACCACCGCCTCCGAATCCTCGATGAGGTCGCCGAATTCGGAGTCTCCGTCCTCTCCGAGGGGCGTGTGCAGCGAAATCGGCTCGCGCCCGTACTTTTGGACCTCGATGACCTTTTCCTCGGTCATGTCGAGTTCTTTGGCGAGCTCGATAGTGGTCGGCTCGCGGCCGAGGTCCTGAAGCATCTGACGCTGAACCCGCGCGAGCTTGTTGATCACTTCGACCATGTGAACGGGGATTCGAATGGTGCGTGCCTGATCGGCCATGGCGCGAGTGATCGCCTGCCGAATCCACCATGTGGCGTACGTGGAGAACTTAAAGCCTTTCGTGAAGTCGAATTTTTCGACGGCGCGAACCAGCCCCAGGTTGCCCTCCTGGATGAGGTCCAGGAAGAGCATGCCGCGGCCCGTGTAGC
>NZ_DBHHEV010000057.1:0-16100 GCF_057238965.1 Peptidiphaga sp. | reverse complement strand
AGCCGTCTACTTTCTCGAGAAATACGACTACCTGATCTTTAGAAACGGCGGCAGGCACCAGATCGTCATCGACGGAAGGCAAATCGACATCGGCATCTCTCCCGAAAACCTTGAAAGAATCCGCGGCTTCGCCGCAGAGATTGGAAACATTTCATACGCGGTCATCGTAACCGCCATGCTGCTCGTCGCATTGACGGTGGGAGCGGTGATCCAGGGGGCGTATGCCGCCATCAGGACACGGACCTACCTCAGCTCGGGATTTCCGCGTCGCTCCATTCTCCTCGCCCACGCAAAGGCATTTGGCCTCGGAACCGCCGTGTCGGGCGCGCTCGCCCTGGCGGGGGCCGCGGTCCACGGGCTAATCGCCGGCGACTTTTCCGGCAGCATCAAGGTGACCGGAACGCACGCCGGCCGCGCGGTCGGCACTTACGAGGCCAATCTCTGGTTCCTGGCCGTCGTGGCAACGGTCGCCATAGCCGGCGCGTATACAGCCGCCTACGCGATTTTCATGGCCTTCGTCCGTCTTCCCTGGTATGTCGCGGGAATAGGCATCGCCGTCGTCTCAGCGACATGGGGCACGCTGAACTGGACCTTCAAGGCGGTGGGTTCGGACGGCTCACTCATATACGTGGCGCCTTTCAAACACATAGGCGCAAGCGGCTTCCCGCTTTACAGCGTGCTTTGGGACCTCGCATCCATTGTCTTCTACGCGGCCGCTGCGTGGCTGTGCATGCGACGAATCCAGGTTCGCCGCTGACCGCGAGCGCGCCGACCGGACGGGGCCGCAGCGCCGAGAGGAGCTGCGGCCCCTTTTCCGAAAGGAGGCTGCCCAGACGCACGGCTTCTCGGCTGACGTCGAGCACCCCAGCCGTTGCCGGGCAACAACGCCCTCGTTGCGTTGTTTCTGCACGTCATGCGATCGAGACGAACTAAGGCATCGGCAAATGCACTAACGCTTCCACCAACGTTAAAATACTTTTAATTATAGATGAAATATAAGAGTGCAATTCACTTTTCGCCATTTAACACCTCTGACAAAATTTTGAAATTCATCACCTTAATGCGTTATTTAGGACTAACGACCCTCACTTTTCGTAAAAATACGACGCAAAGTAAAGGTATGGCACGGCGGGTAGCTCGAGGACCTCGAGGAGTGCGCGGAGAGATACGATCGCGCCTCATGGAAGTTGCCCGCGAACAGTTCTCCACCCGCGAATTCAATTCGGTGACCGTGCGAGGCATCGCCGAAGAAGCGGGGGTCGACCCTAGCCTCGTCTCCTATTATTTTGGCGGAAAATCGGGCCTTTTGCGCGCAGCGATGTCGCTGCCCGCCGATCCCGTGGCGGCCGCCCTCAAAGAGATGACGCCCCTTGAAGGCGCGGGATCGAGAGTTTTCAGAGTCATCCTCAACCTTTGGGAAGAGACGAACGCCAATCACGCTGCACGGGTCCTTATCCATCAGCTTCTCAGCTCGGAAGAGACGATGTACGTTTTCAGAACGTGGATCGACGAATCCGTGGTGACCCCGGTGTCCAAAATGCTCGGCGGACCCGACAGGCGCCTGCGGGCCGCATCCGGCGTCGGACTCATCATAGGCGCCCTCCTCAATCGATACATCGCCGGCATAGAGCCGGTTGCCTCGGCGTCGATCGAGGATTCCGCGGCGTTCTACAGCGTCTGCCTTCAATACCTTTTCACGCCTGAGATTTTCCCTTCGGATTTCCCGGCGATCGAGTCCTCCGTCCCGTCTATGCCGAGCTCTTTCGAGAAACAGACGCTCTCGCCTTCGCCTTCTGCCTCGCCAGCTTTGTCCTCTTCCCAGAACCCGCAGCATCCGCACGAGCCGACGCGGCCGCAAGGCCTCGCCCCGCATCCGCACAGATCGACGCCGAGCGCGCACGAGCCGGGGCCCCGACAGCTCCCCCAAACGTTCCAGGAGCGGGTACCGCGAGAAGACCTCACGCTCCCCGAAGACCCTTCCTTTCCCCAAGATCCGAGGAGCTGGCCATTCTAGGCCGCCTGAAGGACCGCCCGGAATCAGCGTCTCGGCTCTGCGTCTGATCTTTTGCGTCGGATACGTCTGGCAGACTTGTACCATGCAGAACTTCTACTCGATCTACTCCCACGGTTTCGCGCGGACAGCGGCCTGCACGCTTCCCGTCGCCATCGGCGATCCGCGCGAGAACGCCCGGCGGACGGCCGAGCTGGCTCGCGAATGCGCCGAAAAGGGCGTGGCCGTCGCAGTCTTCCCCGAGCTCGGGCTGACCGGATACTCAATCGAGGACCTTCTGCTCCAAGACGTGCTGCTTGACGCCACCCTCGAAGCGCTCGAGGACCTTCGGGCGGCCTCCGTCGCGATCGCCTCTGTGATCGTCGTCGGCGCGCCCCTCGTCCACCGCGGCCGCGTATTCAACTGCGCGGCCGTCATCCATCGCGGCCACGTCCTAGGGGTCGTTCCGAAGTCCTACCTTCCCGACTACCGCGAGTTTTACGAGAAGCGGCATTTCGCGTCCGGCGAGGAGTGCGCCGGCGAGAGGATCGCTCTGCCGGGGGTCACCGTCATCGACGCGACGCTCGCCGCGGACGAGATGGGAGGCGACTTCGCGGCGTCGGAGAGCCTCGCCTTGTACGGCGTGCCCCCCGAAACCGTGCCCTTCGGGCCCGACCTCCTTTTCGAGGCGGAGGACGTGCGAGGGCTGACGTTCCACGTCGAGGTCTGCGAGGACATGTGGGTTCCCGTCCCCCCGTCGGCGCGGGCCGCGCTAGCGGGCGCTTCACTCCTGTTGAACCTGTCCGGCTCGCCCATTACGGTGGGGCGGGCCGCCGATCGCGAGCTGCTCATCCAATCGGCGTCTTCGCGCTGCAACGCCGCCTACATTTACGCCGCCAACGGCGAGGGCGAAAGCTCGACCGACCTTGCCTGGGACGGGCAGACGGCGATTTACGAGCTCGGAAGAAAACTTGCGTCTGGGCCGCACTTCGCGACGGGGCCGCACGCGACGATCGCCGACGTCGACCTCGACCTCCTTCGCCAGGAGCGGCAGCGTCAGGGAAGCTTCGACGACAACAGGCGCGCACTGGGAATCGGACGGCGCGACGACCCCTGGCACGACGAGGGGAAATGCTGTCGGGACGCCTTTCGGACGGTGCATTTCACCCTTTCCCCGACCGCCGACGACGTCGGCCTCATGCGCCCCGTCCATCGGTTCCCCTTCGTCCCTGAGGACAGCGCGAGGCTCCACCAGGACTGTTACGAGGCCTACAACATCCAAGTCTCCGCGCTGTGCCAGCGGCTCCGGGCGATCGGCCGGCCAAAGATCGTCATCGGCGTCTCCGGCGGCCTCGACTCGACCCACGCGCTCATCGTCGCGGCCAAAGCGATGGACAAACTGGGCAGGCCGCGGGAGGACATCCTGGCCTACACCCTTCCCGGATTCGCGACATCTGAAAAGACGAAGGCCAACGCCCGCGCCCTGGGCAAAAGCCTGGGCGTGACTTTCTCAGAAATCGACATTCGCCCCGCCGCCCTGCAAATGCTCAAAGACATGGGCCATCCCTTCGGCCGGGGCGAGGAGGTCTACGACGTCGCCTTCGAGAACGTCCAGGCGGGCCTGCGAACCGACTATCTCTTCCGCCTGGCGAACGCAAACGGCGGCATCGTCCTGGGAACGGGCGACTTGTCCGAGCTCGCGCTCGGATGGTGCACTTTCGGCGTCGGCGACCACATGAGCCATTACAACGTCAACGCCGGCGTCCCCAAAACTCTCATACAGCACCTCATCCGCTGGGTGACATCGTCCCGGCAATTCGACGATTCAGTCGCGGCCACACTGCGCTCCATTCTCGACACGGAGATTTCGCCCGAACTCGTCCCCGCCAAGGACGGCGAGCAGATCCAGTCGACGCAGGCCGTCATCGGCCCCTACGAACTCCAAGACTTCACACTCTTCTACGTTCTCCGCCGAGGGCTCGCCCCCTCGAAGATCGCCTTCTGCGCCTGGCACTCGTGGCGCGACGCCGACGAGGGAGCGTGGCCGGAAGGCATAGCACAGACCGATCGCCGCAGCTACGGAATCGGGGAGATAAAGAAGTGGATGGAGGTCTTCTACAAGCGCTTCTTCTCAAACCAGTTCAAGCGTTCGACGCTGCCGAACGGCCCGAAGGTCAGCGCGGGAGGGACGCTGTCCCCCCGCGGCGACTGGCGCATGCCCTCCGACGCCGCGGCACGGGCCTGGCTGGCCGAAATGGCGGCGATTCCGGACAGCGAGAAGCCAGCGCATCCATGACTGCGCACAGGAGGCGAGCCCGTCGCCGGAGATGGGGCTTTTTCCCCTTGCTCGAATGGGATGCGCAACTCTCCCGCATCGAATATCGATATCGGGGCCGCCTTGACGTAAAGTCTCAACCAGCCGTTTATCGCGCAAAAACATTGAAAGAGAAACAATCGAAAGGAAAGGCACATGCCCGTCAAGCTTGTGGCCGAGGCAGAACCTGGCCTGCTGGAGGCAGTCAATGGACTGATCCCGCAGCTGTCCTCGTCCACTCCCCCGCTGAACGACGAGCAGCTCGACGAACTCCTCTCCCAGCCGGCGACCTATCTGTTCGTCTATGAAGGCGTGCCGACCGGGGCCGAGGACGATTCGCCTCGAATACTGGGAATGCTCACCCTCGCCACATTCATCATTCCCACGGGCAAGCGCGCGTGGATCGAAGACGTCGTCGTCGATTCCGCCGCCCGCGGACAGGGAGCGGGACAGGCCCTCGTCGAGGCTGCCATTGCTCACGCCAAAAAAATCGGCGCAAAATCCGTCGATCTCACCTCACGCCCGTCTCGCGAAGCCGCAAACCGTCTCTATGTGAGATCTGGATTCACGGCAAGGCAGACGAATATCTACCGCTACGGCGGCTAAAAGCATCAAAAGAAGACAATGGAGTGAAGATGCGTTCACATAAGAACATTGCGGTGGGCTTGGTGTGCCTGTCCATCGCTTCGTGCGCGGCCAGCAGTCAGACACATGCGGCTTCAGCGACGACGCGCCCGACAGAAAAGGCCATTTCGATCGCCAAAGTGCATCCGATTTCGCTCGACGGCCCAGAAACGGTCGAGGGGTTGGAAGTTGGAACGGAAAAGAGCGCTACAGCGCCTCACAGCTCGCTCGTTCACGTGGCAAATCCGGATGTTTTGGCGTCAAAGGTCAATCTTTGGGCGGTGGAGGAGCAAAGGAAGCTGTCTCGTCCTTCGTCCAAGGAATACCTGACGATGTCTCCCGGGGTCTGCGGCGCCAGCGGAACGATCGTCTGCTTCGCCGTTGATTCGACACAGCACACGCAGGGCGAGAAGGCCGTTTCGACCCAGACCTGGTACCTCGACATGAGTGACAAGTCCGTCAGACAGTCGCAGGATTTGCTCACCCAGGCTGGAAAGAAGAAAGTTGTGCACGCTCTCGAGTCCCTTTCGCTCGAGACGTCGGTGAGCATGTCGATAAAACGCGCTTTGAAGCCGAATTCCGACTCCCCGACGGCGAAGCCGACCTCGAATTCCACGCCGGTCGCAAGGCCGTCGGCATCGGCCTCCTCGACGTCGGCGCCGACCTCTCCGGATCGTCAAAACGTCATGAGCTTTGCGGGCGTCTTCTTCCAAGGCGACGGGTCCCTGGTGCTCAGAGCGCCCAACGACAATGAGAACGGCTTTGATTCCTATCGAGTGGCAAGCCGCGACGTGGAGAAGCTTCTGACCGAGGACGGAAAGAAACTCCGCTCGGGAATAATGGAGAAAGCCGATCCCATTCCCATTCCAAAGCCTGAAAACAAGCCGATTCCGAAGCCCGACGTCGATTGCAAGGTTGTTTCCTGCGTGGCGCTGACCTTCGACGACGGCCCCGGCGACCAGACCGACAGACTGCTCGCGGTGCTGAGGGAAAAGGGCGTGCGCGCAACCTTCTTCACCATAGGCAAGAACGTGAAGGCCAACCCGGGCATCGTCAAGAAGGAAGCCGCCGAAGGCCATTCCGTCGGCAATCATTCGTGGGACCACCCTCAGCTGACGAAGCTCACGCCCGAAGAGCTCCGCAAGGAGCTCAAGAACACCTCCGACTCGATCGTCGAAGCCGGCGCTCCGGCACCCGTGCTCATGAGGCCCCCGTACGGTTCGTCGAACGCGGCCGTCCTCAAGGCCATCGGCGAAAACGGCATGGCCGAGACAAGATGGGACGTGGACACCGAGGACTGGAAGAACAAGAATGCGGCCGTCACAACGCAGCGCGCACTCGCAGGCGCCAGGCCCGGTTCGGTCATTCTCATGCATGACATCCACGCCAGCTCGGTCGATGCCGTCCCAGGGCTGATCGACCAGCTCCGGGCGAAAGGATACACCCTGGTGACCGTTCCTCAGCTGATGGGAGACGACATGACTCCCTACATCGGCCGCAGGATCTTCAGCCAGCACAACGTCAAGTAGACCGACCTTTGCGACAGGCCGACCGCCGAAGCGGGCACGCGAAAGCTCGCCTTCGGCGGTCGGCCTGTCGCCGTTTGGGATGGAGGCGGGATTCTCGACGTCGGCCTTGCGCCGCTGCAGGCCTCAGGCCTTAGGCCGTCACGACCAGCTCAGCCCGCTGGAACTCCTTGAGGTCGAGGTATCCGTTGGCGGCCATCGCGTGGCGCAGCGCCCCCATGAAATTGGTGAAACCGCAAGCCTGGTGGGACGGGCCGTCAAGGATGTCGCGGAGGCTTCCGACCGTGGCGACCTCGACCCGCTCGCCTCTGGGCAGCGTGCCGTGCCACGCTTCGGGGCCCCAATGCCATCCGCGGCCGGGAGCTTCCGCCGCCCTGGCCAAGGCGGTGCCGAGCATGACGGCGTCGGCCCCGCACGCTATTGCCTTCACGAGGTCGCCGGACGTCGAAACCGACCCGTCGGCGATGACGTGGACGTAGCGCCCGCCCGACTCGTCAAGGTAGTCCCTGCGCGCCGCGGCGATGTCGGCGATGGCGGTGGCCATGGGAGCGGCTATCCCCACCGTTCGGCGGGTCGCGGAGGCGGCCCCTCCCCCGTACCCGGCGAGCACGCCCGCCGCGCCGGTGCGCATGAGATGGAGAGCGCCGGTGTAGGTCACGGCGCCGCCGACCAGGACGGGAACCTCCAGTTCATAAATGAAACGTTTGAGATTGAGCGGCTCCCGGGAAGCGGAGACGTGCTCGGCCGAAACCGTCGTGCCGCGAATGATGAAAAGGTCCACTCCCGCATCGACGACCGTCTTCCACAGATCCTGCGTGCGTCCGGGCGAAAGGGCCCCGGCCACGGGGACTCCCGCAGAGCGGATCTCGGCCAACCGGGAAAAGATGAGGTCTCGTTTGATGGGCACCGAATAGAGGCGCTGAAACAAGGATGTGGCCTCGCCGGGATCGGCCCGGGCGATTCGGGCGAACTCCTCCGTCGGATCCTCGTAACGCGTCCACAGGCCCTCCAGATCGAGGACCCCCACGCCGCCCAGCCTTCCGATCCCGACACCAGTGGCCGGACAGGAGAACGAGCCCATGGGGGCGGAAAGAACCGGGATGTCCAAGTGATAGGCGTCGAACTGCCAGGAGGTGGAGACCTCGTCGGCGTCGCGGGTGCGCCTTCTTGGGACGACGGCGACGTCGTCCAGCGTGTAGGCGCGACGCGCCCTCTTTCCCCGCCCTATCTCGATTTCGCTCACGTCTCAAGCCTACCGCGCCGCCTCAGCGAGTCAGCCGTGCGGCCCGGCCGCGTGTTACCCGGAAAGGCGCTGCGCGGGGAGTGGCAGGCAGCCCGCCGGCGAAGCCGCGGGCACACCGCCGACCATGCGCTTCCCAAACTGCCCGCAAAACGCCGCGGCAAATGCCGGCAAACGGCGAGCCGCGCATGGAGGCGCGGAAAAGCGTCGGCCCCCGCCGATACCATGAAGCCATGGACGAAGAGAACGCAATGTGGACCTCCTCGCCGGTGATCGGCTTCGACACGGAGACGACGGGAATAGATCCGAAACGGGACCGCCTCGTGACTTGCTCGCTCGTCGCCGTGACGGAGGAAGGTGTGTCAAAACGCTACTGGCTCGCCGATCCCGGCGTCGAAATACCCGAACGGGCAAGCGCGGTGCACGGAATCACGACGGAGCAGGCGCGCGCCGAAGGCAGGCCCTCGAAGGAGGTTCTCGAAGAAGTCGCGGCGCTCCTGGCCGAGCACATGGGGCGCGGGCATCCTGCGGTCGCCTTCAACGCGACCTACGATTTCACCCTCCTGGAGAGCGAATTGGACAGACACGGACTGCCGACCTTGGCCGAGAGGCTGGGCGGCGAAGTCTTCCCCGTCGTCGACCCGTACCTGCTCGACCGCTCAGCCGACCGATATCGCAAGGGCAAAAGGCGGCTTGAGGACCTCTGCCGCCATTACGGAGTCCATGCCGAGGACGATTTTCACAATGCCGAGGCCGACGTTCTGGCCACGCTGCGCCTGCTGGCCGCGATAGTCCGCAAGTTCCCGGAACTCGCGCGCGCCGAATTGGAGGACATACAGGAGAGGGAATGCGAAACGCACGCCGACTTCATGGCCTTTCTCGCTCGCAAGGCCGCTGAGAAGGGGCGCGAATTCACGGACTCCTTCGATTGGCCGGTCGCCGAGCCGCGCGGCTGACAGGAGGGCCCTCAGCGGCCTGAGTAGTTCGGCGCCTCAACGGTCATTTGCACGTCGTGCGGATGCGACTCGCGCAAGCCCGCGGACGTGATTCGCACGAAGCGGCCGTTTTCCTTGAGCTCGGGAATCGTTCTGGAGCCCGTGTAGAACATCGTCTGGTGCAGTCCGCCCAAAAGCGTGCCGAGAACAGAGGAAAGGGTTCCTCGGAAGGGCACCTGCCCCTCGATCCCCTCCGGGATGATTTTGTCGTCGGAAGAAACGTCGCTCTGGAAGTAACGGTCTTTTGAGTAGGATCGCTTGCCGCGCGAGGACATCGCGCCAAGCGATCCCATTCCCCGATAGTGCTTGAACTGCTTGCCGTTGACAAAGACGATCTCGCCGGGCGTCTCTTCGCACCCCGCCAGGAGGGAGCCGAGCATCACGACGTCGGCGCCGGCCACAATCGCCTTGCCGATGTCGCCCGAGTATTGGAGGCCTCCGTCGGCGATGAGCGGAACGCCGGCGGGGCCGCAGGCTTTGGAGGACTCGTAGACCGCCGTCACCTGGGGGACGCCGACGCCGGCCACAACGCGCGTGGTGCAAATCGACCCCGGCCCCACGCCGACTTTCACAGCGTCGACGCCGGCGTCGATGAGCGCCTGCGTGCCTTCTCGCGTCGCGACGTTTCCGCCGACGATCTCGACGCCGTCGAAGGCCGAATCCGATCGGAGCCTCCGAATCATGTCGAGGGCCAGCTTCGCCTCCCCGTTCGCCGAGTCGATGACGAGCACGTCGACTCCTTCCTCGGCGAGGGCGCCTGCGCGCTCCCAAGAGTCGGAGAGGTAGCCGACCCCCGCCCCGACGAGCAGGCGGCCGTCCGCGTCCTTTGAAGCATTCGGATACTGCTGCGTTTTGACGAAGTCCTTGACCGTGATGAGGCCGGTCAACCGCCCCTCGCCATCGATGAGCGGAAGCTTTTCGATCTTGTGTTGGGCCAAAAGGCGCGCCGCCTCCTCCTGGGGCACGTCCTTTCCGGCGGTCACGAGAGGCATCGGGGTCATCGTCTCGCGAACGGTGCGCGTCGCGAACTCGCTTTCGGGGATGAAGCGCAAATCGCGGTTGGTGACAATCCCCAGGAGCTTGTCGTCCCCGTCAACGACGGGCAAGCCGGAGATGCGGTATTTCGCGCACAGCGCGTCAAGCTCGGCGATCGTCGCCTCGGGGCCGATCGTCGCCGGATCGTGGACCATGCCGGATTCGGAGCGCTTGACCTGGCGGACCTGCTCGGCCTGAGCCTCGACGGAAAGGTTGCGGTGGATGATTCCAATTCCGCCCTGGCGAGCCATGGCGATGGCCATTCGGGACTCGGTCACGGTGTCCATCGCGGCCGAAACCAGAGGCGTTTTGAGCGAAAGCTTGCGGGTCAGGCGGCTCGCAGTGTCCACCTCGGAGGGGATGACGTCGGTCTCGCGCGGGAGCAAAAGGACGTCGTCATACGTCAAACCGACGAATTCAAAGGGATCGCGAGTGCTCATGGCGCAATCTTACGGTGTGAAAGGATGCGACGGCGCGCGTATTCGTGTGAGCGTGTCGACTGCTTCGCGTGAGCGTGCCGGCCTCCGCTGGACGGCGGCGTGCCTCTGCCGTCAAACGCCGCGCCCCGCGCCCACTGCGCGTACTTGGGTGGCCTTGACCGTGGCGACCGCTTCGTCGCCGGGCGCGAGCGCCAGCTCGGCGAGCGCCGCCGGAGTGATCCTCGCATTGAAGGGCGCCCCGTTTGGAAAGCGAAGTCGGACGGTGACGAGGCCTCCAGCGGTGCTCACCGCGCCGAGCCGACGACCTTCCCGGATGAGAGGGCGACCGCCTCCGGCGCGAACATGAACGTCACGGGCTGCCCTGCGGCGATCCCGGGCGCTTCTGCGGCCGTGAGCTCTTGCCCTCCGCCGACGTCGATCGACGGAAGCCCGTCTCCGTCGGCCCTCAAGACTCCCGCGACGGCGTTGAGCCCGGCGAGGCTCGCTCCAAAAGCGCTGACCGGACGGGCGAGAACCTCGGCCGGCGAGCCGTCCTCGACGACCCTTCCGCGTTCCAGCACTATCATGCGCGTGCCCAGCTCGACGGCCTCGGCCACGTCGTGGGTCACGAGAACGGTTGTCGTCCCGTCTGATTTCAGCCGATCGACGAGTATCGCCCCCACTCGCGAGCTCGCTTCGACGTCGAGGGCGGCCGTCGGCTCGTCGAGAATGAGCAGGCGGGGCGAGAAGACAAGCGCCCGGGCGAGCGCGACGCGGGCCGCCTGGCCTCCCGAAAGTTGGCCGCCGCGGCGCGCGGCGAGCCGCTCGCATCCGACCTTCCTCAGTTGCTCGCGTGCAAGCCGCCGCGCCTGGGCGCGCGGGAATCCGCGGCACACGAGAGGGAAGGCGACATTCGCCAACACTGTCATGTGTTCGAATATCCGGGGATTCTGGCTGACCATCGCCACGTCGCGCCCCCGCGGCGGAATGAAGGCTCCGGCGGCGTCCGCGATGAGGTCTCCAATTTGCACCGTGCCGGAGTCTAGCGCGAGGGAACCGGAGAGGACCTCGGCGAGCGTCGACTTTCCCGCCCCGTTGTGGCCCATGACCGCGAGGACCTCACCCGCTCCGACGTCGATGGAAACATCCCATCCGCGTTCGACGACCCTCCCCTCCACTCGAAGGGGAACGGCCGTCTTCTCGACGGGCTGCAAGGATTGCGGAGCGTCGACGGCGTCGGGGTCGCCTCCGTCGTCGAAGACTTCCTCCTCGCGCACGCGCCTCCTGCCTCTGGCGGGCATCTCGGTCGCGGCGACGACGAGGGCCGCAACGCCCACGAGGATGATGCCGAGTACCAGATCCGTCTTGTCCGCCGACTCGCGCGCCAGATAGACCTGAATCGGAAGCGTGCGCGTGATTCCCTGGAGCGATCCGGCGAAAGTCAACGTGGCGCCGAACTCCCCGAGGCAGCGAGCCAACGCGAGCGCCGCGCCGCGCGCCACACCCGGAACGACCATGGGAAGGGTGACGCTCGCAAGCACACGCGTAGGCCGGGCGCCCAGGCTCGCGGCCGTCTCCTCCAAGCCACGCGGGCGCGACCTGAGCGCCGCTTCGAGAGTGACGACCAGAAATGGAAGGGAGACGAACACTTGGGCCAGGACGACCGCCGCCGTCGTGAAGGCGACGGTCACGCCAAAAGCCTCCAGCTGTGAGCCAAGGACGCCTCTTCGTCCGAAAGCTGCGACCAAGGCGATGCCTGCGACAACCGGAGGAAGGGCGAGCGGGAGCGCCACAAGCACTCGCAGAACGCCGACGCCTCGCCAGTCTCTCGAAAGAGCCACGGCCAAGGGAACGCCCAAGACCAGGTCGATCGCCAAGGCTGCGGCGCACGTCTTCAGGCTCAACGAGAGGGCGTCCGCCGCCTCGTCGCTCGAAAGCACCGCGGGGAACTGGTCCCACGGCACCCTCGATCCCATGAAAACGAGAGGGAGAACGAGATACGCGGCGCTGACGGACGCAAAGAGAACGAGCCACCAAGGCAAGGGTGAGACGTTCACGCGCCTCGCACACCGCTTCGCGGTGCGAGGGCGCCTATCGCCCACCGGCCCCGGCCTCGTTGAAGCCGTGCTTCTTCAACGTCGCCTGCTCCTCCCGCGATGTCACATACTCGGCGAAGGCCTTGGCCTTGGCCGAATTCTTAGAGTCCTTGACCACTCCGACCGGGTAGTCGTTGACAATCTTGTCGGCGCCGGGAATCTCGATCGTTTCGACCTCTTTGCCGCCGGCGACGGCGTCCGTGCGATAGACGATGCCCGCGTCGGCCTCGCCCGATATCACTTTGCTGCGAACGTCCGTCACCTTCTGCTCTTCCGAAACGGGGTTGAGCTTCACGCCGAGCTTCTTGACGAGCTCGGCCGTCGCGGTTCCGCACGGCACCGTCTTGCCGCCCGCGGACGCCTTGGGCGTGCAAATGACGAGCTTGGCCTTGTCCAGGGACGAATTGAGGCCCGTGACCTTCGCGGGGTTTCCCTTGGGCGTGATGAGAACGAGGGTGTTCGAAGCGAAGACCTTCGTGTCTGCGACCTTGCCGCCGGACTTGAGCGCGTCCATCGTCGTCGTGTTGGCCGTGGCGACGACGTCGGCCGGGGCGCCGGAGTTGATTTGTTCGACGAGTTCCTGAGAGCCTGCAAAGTTGAAGACAAGGTCGACGTCGGGATGCGCCGATTCGAACTTCTTCTCCATCTCCCCGAAGGACTCCTTGAGGGAGGCCGCCGCGAACACGTTGACCTTGGCCGCCTTTCCCGATGCGCCGCCGGACGGCGAGCCAGTCGAGTCCGAAGCGGCGTCGTCGCCGCATGCGGACAAGAGGAGCAGTGCCGCCCCAAAGGCCGCCGCGATGCGTCGATGCATGTTGTTCTCCGTTCTAATCGGTGTGGGCTCGGATGCCTTTCAATCCGAACCTGAATCTATTGCGTAGACTACACACTGTTTTGTTTGGTTTTTCCCACACAAAACAAAGAAGCGCTTGAAAGCTGAGAAAAGCAGCCAAACTAATCGGCGACGCAGCCGAACTGGCAGGCGGGGCGAGCGGCCTTCGCGCGCGAAGGCCTGTTTCGCGAAGCCCTATGATGGCCGCAGACCCACAGTCGCCAAACAGCCGCCGAGCCGAGGAGGTTTCATGTCCCCCAGGTGGAGTCCCGACAGCGTCCGTTCGACCGTCGTCGTCGTGAGCGACCGCGTCCTTTCAGGAGAGAAAGAGGACAAAGCCGGGCCTGGCTGCGTCCGGCGCCTCGCGGGCCTCGGCATGCCCGAGCCTCGGCTGCGCGTCGTCGCGGAAAGCCGGTCCGACATCGAGAAGGAGATAGCGGAGGCCTTGCGACGCGGCGACCGCTTCGTCCTCATCCTCGGGGGATCCGGGTTTCGCGAAGGAAATGACGCGCCGGAGGCCGCGCGCGCCTTCATCGACGTCGAGATCCCCGGAATCGCCGAGCAGATTCGCGCCCACGGGCTGGCCAAGACGCCTCTCGCCTCACTGTCCCGCGAAGTGGTCGGAGTCAGCGCCCGCAACCGCACGGGCGCCCTCATCGTCGTCTCCCCCGGCTCCTCCGGCGGAGCGCAGGACACCCTCGACGTAGTCGAACCTCTTATGCCCCATATCCTGGCCCAGCTCGACGAAGCCTGACGCCCGAAGCGCCCCGAGCCTCGGAGCGCGACGCGAAAGGCGGACCGGCAGGCCTATGGCTCGAGCGGCGCAACGCCCGATTCGGCCGAGCCGAGGGCTTTTGACCACCAGGACAAGTCCTCCGGCGTATCGACGTCGCGGCATTCGTCGGCCGAGGCCGGAACTTCGGCGAGGTCCAAGCCGCCCAGCGTCCGCCGCACGCCTTTGTTCCGAGGCCGTCCGGCCTCCTGGATCGCGGCCCGCAAGGCTTCGATCCGATAGATCGCCTGAAGACACTGGCGAAAGGGAGGGTCCCCGCCGAAGACGACGGCGCCGTCGCGGCCTCGGGCGGCCGCAGCCAGCCTCGGCGCCAAGGCCCCCGCCTGCGGCGTGTCGACGGCGAAGACGAAAACCATGTCGCGCGCCCCGGCCGAGGGCTCCCCCGCGGACCCGGCTGCGAACGCGGCCGAACCCGGCGCGAGTGGCGGCGAGCCGACCGGAGCCCCGACAGAATCCGCCGACGCGCCAAGCGCCTTGAGCCCCGCGTCGATCCCGGCGAGCGGTCCCCCGGCGGGGGGATCCTCCAAAGTCCTGAGCACTCCGGGCGGAACATCGACCGAGTCGGGCGCCACCGCGACGATCCGCCCGGCTACGAACGGGCGGACGCCGGCCACGACGCGCTCAAGCAGTCGGCGGCCACCGATCGAGACGTCGGCTTTAGACGCGCCGCCGAGGCGCCTTCCCTCGCCGCCGGCGAGGACGATGCAATGGGTGGCGGACATGCGACGATCATGCACTCTCGACGTCGGCTTGGCAATCGGCCCTCGATTTACGTAAGACTTTTCGCGTGTATTTCCGATCCGAGGCCCGAGACAGCGGTTCGCAACTCCGCAAAACGGCGAGTTTTCAACAAAGCATCGAGAACCGGATCCGCAGGGGCCCGACGCTTCGAAGGCCGCGCCGCCACCTCGGGTCAGCGGACTTGGTACGCTTTACTCATATTCATCGGATTTTCCCATCTTTAAAATCTTCCATGACGGACGACCGCGAGGAGCACTATGAAATCCGCCGTTCTCACCGACTGGAATCCAGAGGATTCGCAGTCCTGGGACTCGAAGATCGCCTGGCGCACCCTCGCGATCACCACATACTCGATGATCATGGCGTTCTGCGTATGGTTCCTCGTGAGCGCCATCGCCCCGAAACTCAACGACATCGGCTTCCATCTGTCAAAAGAACAGCTCTACTGGCTGACGTCGATGCCGGGGCTTTCCTGCGGGCTCATCCGTCTGGCATACATGTTCCTCCCGCCACTGGTGGGCACGCGCAAGCTCGTCGGCTACAGCTCGCTGCTCTACGCCATTCCAATGCTCGGCTGGTTCGTGGCCGTGCAGAATCCGAACACGAGCTACGGGGTGCTGCTCGGCCTGGCTTTCGCCTGCGGAATCGGCGGCGGCTCCTTCTCGGGGTACATGCCCTCCACAGGTTATTTCTTCCCCAAGCGCCTGCAAGGAACGGCCCTCGGCATCCAAGCGGGCATCGGCAATTTGGGCATGTCCATCATCCAGCTCGTCGGCCCGCTCCTCATGGGCTTCGGCCTGTTCGGAATGACGTGGGTTGCCCCGCAAGCCGGTGCGAACGGCCCCATCCACGTGCACAACGCGGCGATCTTCTTCGTTCCCTGGACCATCGTGGCGGCGATCCTCGCCTTCACGCTTCTCAAAGACGTTCCGGTCAAGGCGAACATCCGCCAGCAGCTCGACATCTTCTCCAACTCCAACACATGGGTCATGACCGCCATGTACGTCATGACTTTCGGAATCTTCTCCGGGTTCGCCGCGCAGTTCGCGCTCATCATCAACCAGCACTACGGCAAGGACAGCGCGTTTGCAGGCATGGAAGGCCTTCCCGCGGGCGCGGGCTACGCCTTCCTCGGCCCCCTCATCGGATCCCTCGTGAGATTCGTCTGGGGCCCGCTGTGCGACAAATTCGGCGGTGCGATCTGGACCTTCGTCTCGGCGGTGGGCATGGCCGTCACCCTCGGCTGGGCGGCGCTCTTCCTGGAACCGAAGGACCTCGGCCAGTTCCCCGTCTTCCTGACGGCGATGCTTCTCATGTTCTTCTTCTCCGGCATCGGCAACGCCGGAACCTTCAAACAGATGCCGATGATCATGCCCAAACGCCAGGCGGGCGGGGCAATCGGCTTCACCGCGGCGGTGGCCAGCCTCGGCCCCTTCATCGTCGGCGTCGCGCTCTCGGCCATGTCCGCAAGCCCGTGGTTCTGGCTGTGCGCCGC
>NZ_DBHHEV010000056.1:0-16621 GCF_057238965.1 Peptidiphaga sp. | reverse complement strand
CCCCCACCCACGTGACCCCCACCACACACCCCACAGCGCGACCCCACAGAGCACGAGAAGGCCGGCCACGTGCCAGCAGCCTCGCCAAGAGATTTTCGCCTTCTCGCACCGGAATGCAGAGGAGACTCGCCAGGAGGTTTTCACCTGGCACGGAAGACCGGAAAGACTCGCCAAGAGGCTTTAATGGCACGGACGGCCGGAAAGACTCGCCACGCGTCAGCAAGCCAGCGGCCTCGCCATGCGTCAGCAGACTCGCCATGCATCGCCAGATTGGCCAAGCCGAGCGGTCTCTAAGCCGAACGGTCCACCGTCAGACGCGCAAACCTGACAAGCTCCTCGCGGACCTCGCCCTCGGGCAGGAAGCGGATGCTCTCAATCGCGCGAGAAACCCAATCCTGGGCCATTTCACGGGTCTCCTCGAGGACGGAGTGGCGCCTCAGGCGCGCGACGACGTCGGCGAGCGCCTCGTCGCCGGAAAGGTCGGCGTTGTCAAGCAGATCGAGGATCTCCGCCCCCTCGGCGTCGAGCGCGCCCTTCTCTCCGAGCTCGCGCAGCAGCAGCGTCGGCATCGTGTCGACGCCCTCCCGAAGGTCAGTCCCGGGGGTCTTCCCCGTGACGGCGGCGTCGGACTCGATGTCAATGACATCGTCGGCGAGCTGAAACGCCACGCCGATGCATTCGCCGTACTGCGCGAGGGCGTCCGCGAGCTCCCACGATCCGCCGGAAAAAAGCACGCCGTAGCGCGCAGAGGTGGCGATGAGCGAGCCAGTCTTGTCCGCCAAGACGCGGATGTAGTGGTCACGCGGCGAAACGCTCGCCCGGGGGCCGATCGTCTCGTGAAGCTGCCCCTGGCACAGCCGCTCAAACGTCATGGCGTGCAGCTTGACGGCCTGCGGGCCGAGCTTCGACGTGACTAGCGACGCCCTGGCGAAGAGGACGTCTCCGGCCAGGATCGCCACAGAGTTTCCAAACAGCGACTGAACGGAAGGAACGCCGCGGCGCATGGGGGCGTCGTCCATGACGTCGTCGTGATACAGGGACGCCAAATGGGTCAGTTCGACGGCGACAGCCGAATCGAGGACGGCCTCGGCCCCGGGCCGCGGCCCGAGCTCGGCCGCCAAGAGGACGAGGGCCGGCCGAAGACGCTTGCCCCCGGCGCCGACGAGATGCGTCGTCGCCGGATCGACCTGCAGATCGTCCAGACGCACTTCCTCGCCGAGGCGACGCTCGACGGCTTCCATACGCTTGCCGAGACGTTCGGCCAACGTACTAGTTTCTAGGGCCACCGTCAGAGTATAAACGCCATGGCGTTGTCGAGAAAGCTCCACACCGCGTTCGGCGCGAGGCCGGTCAGGGCGATTCCCGCCGCCGCGGCCAGAATTGCCGCCGCCGAAAGCCCTTCGGAAGCGACCGTCGCCGTCCCCGGCGCCGGGTCTCTGAAGAACATGAGGAGTATGAGGCGGAAGTAAAAGAAAGCCGTGGCGGCCGAGGCGAGGACCGCGAGGAAAACGAGCACCGTTTCGCCCGAGGAATACCCCGCCTTGAACACGAAAAACTTGCCCATGAAGCCGCCGGTGAGCGGAATGCCCGCAAACGAAAGCAGGAACAGCGTCATCGCCCCGGCGAGGAACGGGTTCGTCTTGCCCAAGCCCCGCCAGGCGCGCAACGACGTCGCCTCGCCCAGAATGCTGCCGTTGGCGCTCTTCTGACGAACCAGGGTCACGACGGCGAAGGCTCCGACCGACGCCAAGCCGTAGGCGAGCAAGTAGAAGGCGACCGAGCGGATGCCGTCCCGGGAGTACGCCCCGACGCCGATGAGCACGAACCCTGCGTGGGCGATCGAGGAGTAGGCGAGCATGCGTTTGACGTCGGACTGGACGATTCCGCCGACCGTGCCCACGAGCATCGTCAGAATGACGATCGCCCAAAAGACGGGCCGGAGCTCGGTCTCGGCCCCGCGTCCGATCGAGTAGGCGAATCTGATCATCGCGCCAAAGGCAGCGATCTTCGTTCCGGCGGCCATGAAGCCCGTGACGGGCGTGGGGGCGCCTTGATAGGCGTCCGGCGTCCACGAATGGAAGGGGGCGGCTCCGACCTTGAAAAGGAGGCCTGCCAAGACGAGCGCCGAGCCGGCGACGAGCAGCGCGTCCATTCCGGTGCTTTGAAGCAGAGCCGATGCGATGGACCAATAGTCGAGCGAGCCGGAGAAGCCGTAGAGCAGAGCCGCGCCCATGAGGAAGAACGCAGAGGAGAACGCGCCGAGGATGAAGTACTTGAGCGCGGCCTCCTGGGACAGGGCGCGACGTCGGCGGGCCGTCGCACACAGAACGTAGAGCGGGAGCGAAAGCACCTCGAGGGCGATGAAGAGCGTGAGAAGGTCGCCCGCGGACGTGAAGGCGAGCATGCCGCCGACGGCGAACAGGCCGAGGGGGAAAATCTCCGTCTGCTCGTACCCCGCCTCCGTGGCCTCGCGTTCGTCGAGCGACCCGGGCTCCGTCGCGGCGGAGGCGGCGAACGATCCCTCGCCGGTCTTCGTGCGGTCGGCGAAGACGAGGAACGCGAGCAGGGAGCACACCAGGATGAACGCCTGGAAAGCCAGGGCGGGAAGATCCTCCTGCAGAGTCCCGACGCCGGCGGGCCTCTCGCCCGCGAGTTTGACGGCGGACTTCGGCCCGTCGTCAAGAACGGCCGTCCACCGCCACACGACCGCGGCGAGCGCGCCGGCCAGCGCGGCCAGCGACAGCGTCGCCTGGACCGGCCTCCTCGCGCGCCGAGGGAAAAAAGCCTCGACGAGCACGCCGAAAACGGCCGTGCCCAAGACGATGAGGATGGGAGTGAGCGCCGCCCATTCGATCGTAGGAGTTGTCACTTCGCGCTCCCTTCAATGGCGACTGTTGAGGACTGCACGGCCGTCGGCTTCACGGCGTCGACGAGAGGCGAGGGGAAGAACCCGAGGGCGAGCATCGCCGCCACAAGGATTCCCGCGACCGTTTTCTCGCGCGCGTCAAGGTCCGGCGCGGCGACGTCGGGCTTGGGGCCCGTGAAGATCCGTTGATACGGAAGAAGGACGTAGACGGCCGCGAGAATGACGCCGAGCACGGCGACGAGGGCGAACGCCCCGTGGACCTTGAACGTCCCCATGAGCACAAGATACTCCGGCACGAAGCCGGAAAGCCCGGGCAAGGCGATCGTCGCCAGGCCCGACACAAGGAAGACCCCGGCGATCACAGGCGTCACGCGCTGCCACCCGCCGTAGGTCGTGATGAGGGCGTCGCCCCCGCGGCGGCGCAAGAACCCGACCGTCAAGAACAGGGCGCCCGTTGCGACGCCGTGGGCGACCATGTAGACGATCGCGCCGGTCATCGCCGTCGAACTGCCGGAAAAGACGCCGAGCACGATGAATCCGAAGTGGCTGACCGAGGTGTAGGCGATGAGGCGCATGAGGTCGTTCGAAGCGATTGCCATGAAGGCGCCCCAGAAGATCGATATGACGGCGAAGACCATGACGGGGACGGCGGCGGACTTCGCGGCGTCGGGCGCAATGGGAAGGCACAGAGCGATCATGCCGTAGGTCCCGACCTTGTCGAGGACGCCGACGAGCAGGGTGGACGTTCCCGCCGGAGCCTTCTCGGCCGCGTCGGGAAGCCATGTGTGGACGGGGAACATCGGCGCTTTGATCGCAAAGGCCGCGAAGAACGTGAGGAAGACGAGCATGCCGTTGCCGCCGGCGGCCTGCGCTGCCGATTCGAAGAGCAGGCCCTTGGGGCCCTCTGCGCGAGCCGCGAGCGCGACGACGCCCACGAGCATGACGAGCCCGCCGAAAAGCGAGTAGAGGACGAATTTGACCGCGGCGCGCGATGCGCCTTCCCCGCCGTACCGACCGATGAGGAAGTACATCGGCAGGATCATAAGCTCAAAGAAGACGTAGAAAAGGAAGACGTCGCGCGCGGCGAAAATGCCGATCATCACGGCTTCGAGCGCAAGCACCCAGCCGACGTACCCGGCGGCCCTGTCCGGGGACTCGCCTCGGAAGTCGCCGGCCGCAGCGAGCAGAACGAGCGGAACGAGGAAGACGGCCAGGCCCACCATCACCAGGCCCATGCCGTTGACTCCCCAAGCAACGCTTGCCCCGATCTGCGGGATCCACGAATAGTCCTCGGCCAGCTGGACGCGGCCGGCGGCGTCGAAGTCGAATCCGGCTGCGGCGCCGACGAAGAGGGCGAGAATCAGGCCCGAAAGGCCGACCCCGAAGGCGATGGCGTGCCCTCTCAACGGCTTGACGAGCCACAGGAGAAGCGCGCCGGCGAGCGCCACGACGATGAGGACGGTCAGCCAGGGAAAGGCTGCCTCGATGACGTTGTGCATGATGCTCTCCTCTTCCTACAGCCGCGCCGCCAGGGCCGCGACGAGCACGATTACGACGCCGAAAGTCATGTACGAGGCGTACGTGCGGGCGTAGCCGTTCTGCAGGCGCGTGCTCAAGCGGCCGGCGGCCGACGTCCCCTTCGCCACGCCCTCGACTGCGCCGTCGACGGCGCGCGCGTCCGTTGCGGCGACGGCCGACGTCAAAGCCATGCCGGGTTTCATGAAGACATTCTCATTGAACGCGTCCTGGTACAGGTCCGCACGCGCCGCGCGCACGAGGGCGTTGCCCTCCGGGGCTCGCGTCGGGACCGGGCTGGCAGCGTACATCTTCCACGCCGCGACGGCGCCGGCGGCGACGAGGGCGAGCGTGCCGAGGGTGATGGCCGGAACGGGAAGAACGGGCTCCCCGTGGGCGGCACGGCCGAGGACCGGCTCGAGCCACTCGACGAAGCCCGCTGCGTTGAGGACGAAGCCGAGGCCGATCGAGCCGACGGCCAACACGATCTGCGGGACGCACATCGTGGCGGGGGCCTCATGCGGATGCTTGGCCTCGGCACCTTCGCTGGCGAACCTCTCCTGGCCGTGGAATACCATGAAGAACAGCCGCGACATGTAGAAAGCCGTCAGTCCCGCTACGGCCATCGTCAGGCCGCCGAAGACCCACGGACGCCATCCTTCGCCGACGAAGGCGGCCTCGATGATCTTGTCCTTCGAGAAGTATCCCGAAAGGAAGGGGAAGCCGATGATGGCGAGGTATCCGGCCAGGAACGTGGCCCACGTGACCGGCAGGCGCTTGTGCAGGCCGCCGAATCGGCGCATGTCCACCTCGTTGTCCATCGCGTGCATGACGGACCCCGCGCCGAGGAACATGTTCGCCTTGAAGAAGCCGTGGGTGACGAGATGGAAGACGGCGAAGGCCGCGCCCGCGGGGCCGAGGGCCGCGGCGAGCATCATGTAGCCGATCTGGGACATCGTGGAGGCGGCGAGGACCTTCTTCATGTCGTCCTTGGCCGCGCCGACGATCGCCCCGAACACCAGCGTGACCGTGCCTATGACGGCGACGGCCAGCTGCGCCGAGGCGCTTGCGGCGTAGACGAAGCCGGAACGCACCATGAGGTAGACCCCGGCGGTGACCATCGTGGCCGCGTGGATGAGGGCGGAGACAGGAGTCGGGCCGGCCATCGCGTCGCCGAGCCAGGCCTGAAGCGGGAACTGGGCGGACTTTCCGCAAGCTCCGACGAGCAGCAGAACGCCGATCGCAAGCAGAGTGCCCGATCCCGCCTTGGCGGCGCCGGCTGCGACGCCGTCGAAAGTCACCGTGCCGAAAGACGAAACCATGAGCATCATCGCGGCGAGCAGGCCGACGTCGCCCACGCGGTTCATGACAAAGGCCTTCTTGCCCGCGGCCGCGTAAGCGGGAACCTGGTTCCAGAAGGAGATGAGGAGGTAGGAGGCGAGCCCCACGCCCTCCCAGCCGACGAACATCACCGCGTAGGAGTCGCCGAGGACGAGCAGCAGCATCGAGGCGACGAACAGGTTGAGATAGGCGAAGAAACGGGTCTTGGCCGGGTCGTGTTCCATGTACCCGACGGAGTAGACGTGGATGAGGGTTCCGACGAAGGTCACCAGCATGAGGAAGGTGACGGACAGCGGATCGACCCGCAGGGAGAGATCGACGGCGAAGTCGCCCGTCGCAAACCACCGGTAAAGCCGCACCCGCATCGCCCGCTCTTCGGGGGAAGCGCCGATGAGCTGGACGAGCGCCGCCGAGCCCACGAGCAGCGAGAGGCCCGAAGCGCCGACAGCCAGCCAATGGCCCCAGCTTTCGACCCTCTTTCCGGCGACGAGCAGAACGCCCGAGGAGAGGAGGGGGACGGCGACGCACAGCCACACGAGGGCCGCAGCTCCCGAAGCCGAAGTGATTTCCATAGTCAATTCACACCTCTTCCGGTCAGTGCTTGAGCTGGTTCGCGCCGTCGAGCGACGCGGACCGGTGGGTTGTGAAAATGGAGATGACGATCGCCAGGCCGACGACAACCTCGGCGGCGGCGACCACCATGACGAAGAAGGCGAAGACCTGGCCCTCGACGTTCCCCCACATCCGGGAGAACGCCACGAGCGCGAGGTTGCAGGAGTTGAGCATGATCTCGACGCCCAAGAGCGCGATGATCGCGTTCTTCCGGGTGAGGACGGCGGCCCCGCCGATGGAGAAGAGGACGACGGCCAAAACGACGTACAGCATGAGATTCAACGGTTTTCCTCCTTGCCGTGGAGACGGGGGCGGCTTGGGCTGCCTCCGGCCGGGGACTCTTCGCGCGGATCGCCGTAGGCGGGGGCCTCCTCGCGCGAATCCCCGTAGACCGGCGCCTCCTCGCCCGGCATCCCGGGCATGTGGGCGCGAGGGACCTCGGAGCGGCCCCGCCCGTCGAGTTCGCCGCGCGCGGCGCGCGCGACGGTGATGGGGGAAACGTCCGACGGCGTGTAGGCCTGGCCTCGGATTCGCAGGATGCGCGGGACCGACTCGGCCACGGCCTCTCCCCCGCTCGTGAGGGCCGGTGCTGCGGCGGAATTCGATTCCGCATAGACGCCCGTGGGCGGCTTTTGGCCGATGTGGCGCCCCGTCTGCGCGTAGGCGGCCATCTTTGCCTCGGCAAGCTCGGCCTGGCTCAGACGTTTGCGCACGCCCTGGCGATGCGTCAGCGTCATCGCGCCGACGGCGGCCACGATGAGCAGCGCTCCGGTCAGCTCCATCGCGAGGGCGTGGTTCGTGAAGATCGACTTGGCTATCGCCGTCGGATTCGTCTCCTCGTTGGCCTTCGCCAAGCCGACGGGGCCGGGGGTTCGCGCATCCATGACCGCCCCGCCGGCGATCGCGGCAAATCCAAGCGCCCCCAGGACTGCCATGACCCGCTGGCCCCGCAGGGTCTCGTATGTCGAGTCGGCCGCGTCGACCCCGATCATCATGAGCACAAAGAGGAACATCATGAGGATCGCGCCCGTGTACACCGCGATCTGGACGACCCCCATAAACGGAGCTTCGAGCGCCGTGTACAGGACGGCCAAGCACACCATGTCGGCGATGACGCAGACCGCCGAATAGACCGCGCGCCGCGTGACGAGCAGGCCGAAGACGGTCAGCGTCACCATGACCACGGCGACGACGCCGAAAAGGATCGTCTCGCCGAGGGAGATTTCGATGGTCGCCGCTTCTTCCATCACCTTCCGCCTTCCGTGCGCTCGCCCGCGGACGCGTCTGCCGAGGCCGCCGCCGAGTCGGCAGGCGCGCCGGCCGGAACCGCGGCCGAATCGAAGGGGCCCGGAGCATCGACGGAGACCGCCGTCGCGAGGGTCGGATCGTCGGGCCGGTGCTCGGCCACCCACTCGATCTGGGCCGCGGTGGGGCCGACGACCTCGCCGCGGTAGTAGTCGGCGTCGGACGCGCCCTCGGCCATCGGGTGGGGGGCGGCCAGCATGCCTTCCAGCATCGGCGCGAGAAGGTCTTCCTTCTCGTAGACGAGGCCCTCGCGCGTGGGGCCGGCCAGCTCGTACTCGTTCGTCATCGTCAGCGCCCTCGTGGGGCAGGCCTGGATGCAAAAACCGCAGAAGATGCAGCGCAGATAGTTGATCTGATAGACCCGGCCGTAGCGTTCGCCGGGCGAAACCTGGTTGTCCGGGGTGTTGTTCGCCGCTTCGACGAAGATCGCGTCGGCCGGGCACGCCCAGGCGCACAGCTCACAGCCGATGCAGCGTTCAAGGCCGTCGGGATACCTGTCGGGCTGGTGGCGTCCGTGGTAGCGCGGGGCCGTTGGAACCTTCTCCTCCGGGTACTGCTCCGTGACGGGCTTGCGGAACATCGAGGAGATCGTGACCCCGTATCCAGCGACGGGGGCGAAGAGCTCCCCCACCGGCCCTTTCTTCGGCCGGTCCCAAAGCTCGGGATCGGGGGACGTGGAGGGAATGTGGTCTGTCACTCGTGGCCTCCCTTGACGGTGGTGGCTGCGCCGGCTTGGCGCTCTGCGGCGTCGGATTGAGGCGCGGCGCCCCCTGTTTGGGACGCAGCGCTTCCCGTTTGGGACGCGACCGCGCCGGATTCCAGTTCGGCGGATTCGCCCGCGTCGCCCGATGCGGAAAGGGCGGAGCCCGAAGCTTCCGGACTGCGCGGCGGGGCGGCGCTGCGCGAGGCGCGAGGCGAAGGCGGCAGGGTCTGGCCGGGCAGCGGCGGCACGGGGAAGCCCCCGGCGAAAGCGTCGAATTCTTCGGACGGCCGGACGAAGCCCGCGTCGTCCGCCTCGCCGCCTTCGGCGTCGCCCTTCCCGCCGAAAAGGAAGACGAGCGCGAGAACGCCCAAAAAGGCTGCTCCTATCCCTATGAACAGCTGGTTGCGCGACAGGTCGGTGAAGCTCGTGACCGCCTGGATGACGGCGACCGAGACGAGCCACGTCAGCGAAACCGGGATGAGGACCTTCCATCCGAGCTTCATGAAATGGTCATAGCGCATGCGCATGAGGGCGCCACGGGTCCAGACCATGAAGAACATGAGGGTCCACGTCTTGCCGAAGAACCACAACATCGGCAGCCAGCCGGTGTTCGGATTCCCGCCCCACAGCGAAAAGACCGACGTCGTGATCGGGTCCGCCTGCCAGCCGCCGAGGAAGACAGTCGTGGCGACCATCGAAACGTTGAGCATGTTGATGTACTCGGAGAGGAAGAACCACGCGAACTTCATCGACGAGTACTCGGTGGTGTGGCCCGCCACGATCTCGCCTTCCGCCTCGGGAAGGTCAAAGGGAAGTCGGTTCGTCTCCCCGAACATCGAAATGAGGTAGACGACGAAGGCCGGGAAGAGCGTGACTATGTTCCACAGCTCCGACTGCGCAGCCACGATCCCCGACATGGACATCGTTCCCGCCGTGAGGAACACCGTGACGAGGGAAAGCCCCAGCGCCAGCTCGTAGGAGATCATTTGGGTGGCCCCTCGCACCGACCCGTAGAAGGGCAGGGTGGAATGGGCCGACCATCCGCCGAGCACCAGCCCGTATTCGCCCAGGGCGGCGATCGCGAGGACGAACAGGACGGCGACGGGCGAATCGGCCAGCTGGAGCGGCGTCGAATGGCCGAATATCGAAACGTTGGGCCCCATCGGGACCACGGCCATGACCGTGAAGGCGCACACCGCGCCTATAAAGGGGGCGACGAAGTAGACGATCTTGTCCGCGCCCTTGAGCCAGAAATCCTCCTTGATGAGAAGCTTGACGGCGTCGGCGAAGGCCTGTCCCAGCCCCAGGGGGCCCACTCTGTTGGGGCCGAGGCGCGTCTGCATGCGCGCGAGGCCGCGGCGCTCGACCCACAGGGCGAGGATGACGTTCATGATGAGGAACACGATGATGAACGCGGCCTTCAAAGCCCATATCCACCATGTGTCCTGGGAAAAGTCCGCCGTTTGGACGGCGGCTTGGATCGACGGCGTCACTTCCTCACCTCCGCAGCGACCGTGACGGCCTCGCCGGGCCTGACGCCCAACGACGAGATCTTGCACCCGACGGAATTCTGGGGAATCCAGACGACGCCGTCGGGCATGGGCAGGGTGACGACGGGAAGCGTGACGCGTCCGATCGTCCCCTGGACGGTTACTCTCCCGCCGGGGGCGGCCCCGGCGGCCCGGGCGGTGGCCTCCGACATGACCGCCGCGGGCCGCCGGGCCGTGCCGGCAAGATGCGGCTCATTCGAGAGAAGCGCTCCGTCGCCGATGAGCAGATTCCACGAGGCCAGCACGGCGGTTCCCGGAGCCGGCGGCTCGGGCTCTCCCTCGGGGAAGGCGTGCGGCGGGGCCATGCGCGGCCCGTTCCACGGCTTGAAGCCGCGGATCTGCGCAACGGCGTCGGCGAGCGTGGCCAAACCGAGGTCGACCCCGAATTCGGCGGCAAGGTCGTTGAGGACGATCCGGTCGGGCCGCTCGACGGACGTCAGGGCCTGGCCGAAGGGGCGTATGCGGCCCTCCCAGTTGACGAAGGAGCCGCCCTTTTCGACCGGCGGGGCTACGGGCAAGACGACGTCGGCCAGGGCCGTCGTGGCGGTGGCGCGGACTTCGAGCTGAACGACGAACCCCGCGGATTCGATCGACGAGAGGGCGTCGCCGGGCAGGTCGCCGACCTCGACGCCGCCCAGGAGCAGCCCGCCCAGGGCGCCGGAGTGCACGGACAGGAGGATCGACTCGGCCGAGCGGCCGGGCATCGAGGGGATCTTCGCTCCCCACGCCTCTTCCGCTTCGGCGCGGGCCCGCGGATCGGCGACGGGGCGCCCGCCGGGCAGCAGGCCGCCGACGGCGCCCATCTCCACGGCGCCGCGATCGCCGGCGCGCCGGGGGATCCACGCCAGGCGCGCGCCGCTGCGCTCGGCGAGGCGACGCGCAGCCGACAGCGCGCCCTCCGATTCCGCCGCGCGCTCTCCCACGAGGATGATCCCGCCGTCGGCCAGCCCGTCGTACACGGGGTCTCCGGCGTCGAGCCCGTCGAGGATCGCCGCCTCCGTTCCCGGGACCGCGGGAATGAGGTTGGCGTTCATCTTCGCGCTTCCGGCGGTCGCGTACGGGGCGACGACGCTCACCGACGTCGTCTTGGCCAAGACGGCCTTGCGCAGGCGCAGGAAGACCGACCCGCACTCCTCCTCGGCCTCGAAGCCGACGGCGAGGACGTGCCCGGCCTTCTCCAGGTCGCCGTACGTGACGCCGCGTCCGCTCCCGGCGACGACGAAGCCGAGGAACGCGTCCTCTTCGGGCGAGGCCGGGCGGGTTCTGAAATCGATGTCGTTGGTGCCGAGAACCGTTCGCGCGAACTTCGAGTAGGCGTAGGCGTCCTCCATGGTCAGCCTGCCGCCGGTCAGGACGCCGACGCCGCCGTGCGCCTTGGCGTCTTCCCAGGACGTCGGCACGAGCTCGCCCGACGCGTCGCGCACGAGCGGGTGCGTCAGGCGGTCCGGGCCGCTCTGCCACCTGAAGGCGAAACGGTCCTTGTCGGTGATCCAGTCCTCGTTGACCTCCGGGTCCTCCCACGCCAGCCGGCGCAGGACCTCGCCGCGCCGGTAGTCGATGCGGATGGCCGAGCCCGAGGCGTCGTGCTCGGTCACGCCGGGGACGGACACGAGGTCGAAGGGCCGCGAGCGGAAGCGGTAGGCGGAGCTGGTGAGCGCGCCCACCGGGCAAATCTGAATGACGTTGCCGGAGAAGTAAGAGGAGAAGGGGCGGCCGGATTCGTCTGTTTCCGCGGGTTCCATCGGGCCCGCGGCGAAGCCCTCCGCCAGCCCGCAGCCGCCGTAGGAGCCGACGTAGTCTCCGGGGACGGGCTCGGCGCGCCCGCCGTCGGAATCGGAGAAGTTGAGGACCCGCGCGTCAAAGCCGCCGATCTGCGAGCCGTTGAGGGAGTGAACCTCGAAGCCCGGGGACCCGCCGCCGCGCCCTTGAAGCGCGATGAACGGGTCGCCTGCGATCTGGGACTGGAACCTCGTGCAGCGCTGGCACAGGATGCAGCGGTCGCGGTCGAGCAGGATCTCCGAGGTCACCTGGACGGGCTTGGGGTAGGTCCGCTTGACATCGACGAAGCGCGATTCGGCGCGGCCGTCAGAGAGCGCCTGGTTCTGGAGAGGGCATTCGCCGCCCTTGTCGCAGATCGGGCAGTCAAGCGGGTGGTTGATCAGGAGGAACTCGATGATTCCGCGCTGCGCCTTGGCCGCGACCTCCGACGTGCGCTGGGTGTAGACCTCCATGCCGGGCGTGACGGCCTCCGCGCAGGAAGGCACGGGCTTGGGCCCTTTCGCGACGACGCCGTCGCGCCCGGGGCGCGCGACCTCGACGAGGCACTGCCGGCAGGCGCCGGCGGGCTTGAGCAGCGGATGGTCGCAAAAGCGCGGAATGCGCACGCCTATTTTCTCGGCCGCGCGGATGATGAGGGTTCCCGCGGGAACCTCGACGTCCTTGCCGTCGATTGTGACATTGACGAGAGAGTCGTTGGCCGTCATTGTGCAGACACCTCGGAGAACAGGGTCGTCTTTTCGTAGGGGAAGAGCTCGCGCGCCGGCGTCGTGTAGCCTGCCTCGAACTCCTCGCGGAACAGCTCGATCCCCGATTTGACGGGGGTCGCCGCGGCGTCGCCCAAGGCGCAGAAGGAACGGCCGGCGATGTTCGAGGCGATCTCGTAGAGGAGGTCGACGTCGCCCGGCCGGCCGCGCCCGGCTTCCAGACGGTGGACGACCTGCCGCATCCAGTAGGTCCCCTCGCGGCACGGCGTGCATTTTCCGCACGATTCGTGCTGGTAGAAGTCCGTCCAGCGCGAGATGACCCGCACGACCGAGACGGTTTCGTCGAAGACCATGATGGCGCGGGTGGCGAGCATGGAGCCGGCTTCGCGCACCGAGTTGTAGTCGAGGGGGACGTCCAGCTGCTCGGGCGTGAACAGCGGCGCGGACGAGCCGCCGACGGCCCAGAACTTCAGCTCGTGCCCGGGCCTTATGCCGCCGGCCAGGTCGAAGAGCGTGCGCGCGGTGACCCCGAGCGGCGCCTCGTACTGGCCCGGATTCTTCACGTGGCCCGAAAGCGAGAAGAAGCCGTGGCCCTTCGCGCTTTCCGTGCCCATGGCGTGGAACCATTCGACGCCGTTGCGGACGATTCCCGGAACCGAGGAGATCGTCTCGACGTTGTTGATGACGGTGGGCCTGGCGTACAGGCCCTCGGCCGCCGGGAAGGGCGGCTTGAGGCGCGGCTGGCCGCGCCTGCCCTCGAGGGAGTCGAGCAGGGCCGTCTCCTCGCCGCAGATGTAGGCGCCCGCGCCGGCGTGCACGGTGATCTCGATGTCGTAGTCGCCGTCGGGCCCCAGGCCCTTGCCGATGAGCCCCGCCTCGCGCGCCTGCCGCACGGCGGCCATGAGGCGGCGGTACACGTGCACCACTTCCCCGCGCAGATAGACGAATCCGTGGTGTCCGCCGACGGCGAGAAGGCAGATGGCCATGCCCTCGATGAGCGCGTGCGGGTTGCCCATGAGCGCGGGAACGTCCTTGCACGTGCCCGGCTCGGACTCGTCGGCGTTGACCACGAGGTAGCGCGGACCGCCGTCGGGCGGGGGCAGGAAGCTCCACTTCAGGCCGGTCGGGAATCCCGCTCCCCCGCGTCCGGCCAGGCCGGAGTCCTTGATGAGCTGGGTCAGCTCGCCGGGGCCGTAGGACCACGCCTTGGCCAGCCCTTCGTACCCTCCGGCGTCGCGATAGGCGCCGAGCGTCCACGAACGCTCGCGGTCCCAGACGTCCGATATGACAGGGGACAGCACTCCGGGAGCGGAAAACTCACTCACTTGGCGACCTCCTTCGGCGCGCTCCAGCCGCGTTCGCGCGCGATCTCCAGGCCTCTGAGCGAGGCGCAGCCTGCACCCGGGCCCTCATCCGCGTGCCCGTCCTCGAATCCGGCGAGGACCCTCTCCGTCTCCTTGAAGGTGTGCACCTTGTCGGCGCCCCGAGTCGGATGGAGGTCCCGGCCCGCGCGGATGTCTTCGACGATTTGAAGGGCCGACGTCGGCGTCTGGTTGTCGAAGAACTCCCAGTTGACCATGACGACGGGCGCATAGTCGCATCCCGCGTTGCATTCGAGGGCTTCGAGCGTGATCTTGCCGTCCGGCGTCGTCTCGTCGCTCCCCACGCCGAGGGCGGAGGTCAGGGTCTCCCAGATTTCGTCTCCTCCCATGACGGCGCACAGCGCATTCGTGCACACCCCGACGTTGTATTCGCCGTTGGGATGGCGCCTGTATTGACTGTAGAAAGTGGCGACGGCGGAGACCTCGGCGCGGGTCAGGCCCAGGACGTCCGCGCACAGCGCGATGCCCCGGGGCGAGACGAAGCCGTCGACCGACTGGACGAGGTGGAGCATGGGCATGAGCGCCGAGCGCGCCACCGGGTATCGCGCGACGATCTCCCGCGAATCGGCGCGCAGGCGCTCCTCGATCTGCGGCGGGTAGCCTTCCTTCATCGGTCCACGCCTCCCATCACCGGGTCGATCGCGGCAAGGCAGACGATGGCGTCGGCGAGCATGCCGCCCTCGGCCATCATCGACAGGCCCTGCAGATTTCTGAATCCGGGGTCGGACACGTGCGCCCGGTAGGGGCGCGTCCCCCCGGAGGAGACGAGGTGGCATCCGAGGACGCCTTTGGCGTGCTCGACGATCGAGTACGCCTGGCCCGCCGGAACGCGGAACCCCTCGGTTACGAGCTTGAAATGGTGGATGAGCGACTCCATGGACTCGGTCATGATCTCGCGCACGTGCACGGGCGCCGTCCCCTGGCCGTCGGTGGAAATCGACAGGCGGGCGGGCCAGGCGATCTTCTTGTCCTCGACCATCACGGGCTCCCCCTCGGTGGCGTCGAGCTTGTCCAGGGCCTGGTAGACGATCCGCAGCGACTGGTAGCACTCGTCGAAGCGAACCATGGCGCGGTTGTAGGCGTCGGACTTGTCGTAGACCGGCACGTCAAACTCGTAGTCTTCGTACCCGCAGTAGGGCTGGCTCTTACGAAGGTCCCACGGAAGCCCGGCGGCTTTGACCGCCGGCCCCGTCTGGCCCAACGCCATGAGGGCCGAAAGCGAGAGCACTCCGACGTCCTTGAACCGCGCCTTGAAGATCGGGTTCTGGGCGACGATGGTCTCCATCTCCGACGTCCCCTTCCGCACGTCGGGGAGAAGCTCGCGGATGTAAGCCGTGATTCCCTCCGGCACGTCTTCAAGCACGCCTCCGGGCCGCACGAACTCATTGTTCATCCTCAGGCCCGAGATCCTCTCGAAGATCCGGAGGATGTCCTCGCGCGTGCGGAATGCGATGGTCATCATCGTCGTCGCCCCCAGCTCGTTGAGCGACGAGCCGACGGCGACTAGGTGGGAGGCGATGCGCTGGAGCTCCATGAGAAGCACCCTGATGACATTGGCCCTGCGGGGCACCTGCTCCTCGATTCCGAGCAGCTTCTCGACGGCCATGCAGTAGCCGACCTCCTGGAAGAAGGAGGCGACGTAGTCCATGCGCGTGACGTAGGCGACGCCCTGCGTCCACGTGCGGTACTCCATGTTCTTCTCGATGCCGGTGTGCAGGAAGCCCGTGGCGCCGCGGATCTCGCGGACGTATTCGCCGTCAAGCTCGAGGAGGAGGCGGTAGACGCCGTGCGTCGAAGGGTGGACGGGGCCGAGGTTGACGACGATGCGCTCCTCGGCCATGCGCGCCGCCTCGTCGGAGATTTCGTTCCAGTCCCCTCCGACGGCGGTGAAGTTCGGCAGGCCGTCGAGCTCGGCCTCCGTGGCTCCGGGGGTGGCGTAGATCTTCGGGTCGCTCATCAGCTGTAGTCCCTTCGCACGTCGGGGGGCGGCACGACGGCGCCCTTGTATTCGACGGGAATGCCCCCGAGGGGATAGTCCTTGCGCTGCGGGTGGCCGATCCAGTCGTCGGGCATCGCCGTGCGGGTCAGGCCGGGGTGTCCGTCGAAGACGATCCCGAGGAGGTCCCAGGCTTCGCGCTCGGGCCAGTCGTCGCCCGGGTAGACCGGGACGATCGAGGGCAGGTGCGGGTCGGATTCGGGGCACGTCGACTCGATCGCCAGGAAGCGGTTGTGGGTGATCGAGAAGAGCGGAAAGTAGGCGTGCAGCTCGCGCCCCGCGTCCTGGGGGTAGTGGACGCCGGTGACGCCGAAGCACATCTCGAACCTGAGGTCCTGGTCGTCGCGCAGACAGCGGGCCACGCGCACGAGGTGCTCGCGGGCGACGAAGAGCACGAGCTGGCCGTTTTCGACGACGACCTTCTCGATCGCCGCGTCGGGGTCGACGCCGTCGGCCTCCAAAAGTTCGACGAGGACGTCGACGACGGAGTCGAACCATCCGCCGTAGGGGCGGCTCGCGGGCCTGGCGTAGACCTCGGTGCGCACGAGCTCGGAAAAGCCCGACGTGTCGCCGGACCCCTTGACGCCCCACAGGCCCTGGACCCGGCGCACGACGTCGGGGTCCGGGCCGCCGGCCGGCGCGATTGCGCCGTCGTTCTCGTTCACGAGGGCAGACCTTTCTTTTTCACGCGAGTCGTTTTCACGCCAGCAGACCTTTCATTGCGTGGATGTCGGGCGCGGCGAGCGCGGCCTTCTCGGCGGCCCGGGCCGCAGCCTCGCGGGCGCCCTTCGTCAGCTTGCGATTGCGTTTGACCTGCTCGCGCAGCTCGAGCACGGCGTTGATGAGCATCTCGGGGCGGGGCGGGCAG
>NZ_DBHHEV010000055.1:4327-16652 GCF_057238965.1 Peptidiphaga sp. | reverse complement strand
CGGGGTGAGGGGCGACAACCGCTCCAACTCGCGAGATTCGCGCTACCACATCGGCGAAAGGAACGGAGGCTTCGTTCCCGTCGACAATGTGGCCGGACGGGCGTGGGCGATCTTCTACCCGTTCTCGAGGTTCGGCTCCATAGACGACGCATCGAAAGTTTTCGCGGGCGTCCCGTGACCGGCCGGACCGGCGGACGCGGGCCCAAAAGAGAAGGCGAATCCGCGCCCGAAGGCGGGCGTGCGCAAACAGATAGCCGCGCCCGGAAAGGCGCGAACGAGCCTTCGCGAAAGCAGACAGGCGGGCGTTTGCGGAAACCGGCGGACGGGCGTGCGCCGAGCCGCGAGGTCGAAATCGACGTCCTCCGCTCCCTTCCGGCCGGTGCGCTGATAGCCGGAGTCGATGAGGTGGGGCGGGGATCCCTCGCGGGGCCCGTGAGCGTCGGAATCGCACTCATCGACGCCTCCACAGGCGACTTCCCCGAAGGGCTGCGGGATTCCAAGGCAATGAGCCCGGCTGCGCGCGAGCGCATGGCCCCCCTGGTGCGGGAATGGGCGGTGGACGTCGCCGTCGGGCATGCGGGGCCGGACCTCATCGACGACGTCGGGATCGTCGCCGCGCTGCGCCACGCCGCCAAGGAGGCGCTGAACGGACTGTCGGCGATGCCGTCGGCCGTGCTGCTCGACGGAAAGCACAACTGGTGGGCCGAGGATTCGCTGTTCGACGTCGATCCTCTCCTCCCGCAGATCCCCGTCCGGATGGAGGTGAAGGGCGACGCAAGGTGCGCCGTGATCGCCGCGGCGTCGGTCGCCGCAAAGGTGGAACGCGACGGACTTATGGTCGTTCTCGACGGGCGTTTTCCGGGCTACGATTGGGCGAGGAACAAAGGCTACGCGAGCCCTTCTCACATCGAGGGGCTGGCGAGGCTCGGACCGAGCGACCATCACAGGAAGTCGTGGCATCTGCCCGGCGTGAGGGAAGGACACCGATGAGCGAGATCGAGAACTACGAGGCCGACGCCGAGCTCGCGCTCTACCGTGAATACCGCGACGTCATCAACATCTTCCGGTACGTCGTGGAGACCGAGCGCCGCTTCTACCTCGCCAACGACGTCGATGTGCGCGTGCGCGCGTCCTCCGGCGGGGAAGTGTTCTTCGAAGTCAACCTTTCCGACGCGTGGGTGTGGGACATCTACCGCACGAGCCGCTTCATCCGATCCGTGCGCATCGTGACCTTCAAGGACGTCAACGTCGAAGAGCTCAACAAGGCCGACATCACCCGCGAGCTAGACCTGCCGCACGGGTGACGCGCGGCAGGCTTGACGCACGGCCGGCCCGCGGGTTTGCCGCATGATTCACGGGCGGGCGGACCGCGCCGTCTTCATTGAGTTCGCGGGGCGGCAGGACGTCAGTTCGCGGGCGACGGTTGTGACGTTTGGGAACGGCAGAGTGTCGGTTGGGGTGCGGCAGTGTGCAACGAAGGAGACGATTTGAGCCCCCACGAGAACCGGCCGCTGGACGGCCGCTACTGGGAAGAGCATTGGCAGAGCCTCGGCGAGGACGCTGTCGGCGAGGTCGCGAACCCCTACGTCGTCGCTGAGACGAGCGGTTTGGGGTGCGGGACCGCGCTCGACGCGGGATGCGGCGCCGGGGCCGAAGCCGTTTGGCTCGCAGAACAAGGGTGGGACGTCACCGGAGCCGACATAAGCCCCGCCGCCCTCGCCAAGGCGCGCAGGCGGGCGGAGTCCGCCGGGCTGGGACCGGCGGTGCGGTGGGTCGAAGCGGACCTCATGGCTTGGGAGCCCGACGAACGCTGGGATCTTGTCATGACCTCGTACGCCCACCCGCCGGGCAGCCAGATCGACTTCTACCGAAGGATTTCCAGGTGGGTCGCCCCCGACGGCACGCTGCTCGTCGTCGGACACTTGCACGGATCCGGCGTGATGTCTGGAGACGAGGCCCCCGAGGGGACGACCGTCTCCTTGGAGCACGTCGCCGGGCTTTTCGACGGCGGCGATTGGATGATCGAGACGGCGCGCCAGAACGTGCGGACGGCGACCGCCCGCGGCGGGAGCGCTGTGGAGATGCGCGACGTCGTCGTCCGGGCGAGGCGGCTTCGCTAAAGGAGACGCGGCTCTGTTAAAAAGTAGTCGTCTCCGGTGCGGACGTCGCATTTGACGGGGATCGCATTTATGCGGACGCCGCATTTGAAGGTGGGGCTGCAATTAAACTGTTCCCCGTGCGTCGCCATTATTGGTGAGCGTACTGGCCCACAGACGGGGATAGCGTAGCCCGTATCCACAGATCGTCTGACAGCTGGGCGGCGCACAGCCGCCTTCGGCAAGACTGGGCCCATGGATACGAGTATGAGCGCGACGGTGGATTTCGTCGCTCCGGAGATGTCGGAGCCTCTGGGAAACCAGGAACTCGGAAAATGGGGCGAAGAGCTCGCCGCGAGGTACCTTCAGGCATACGGCTACGTCGTTTTAGCGCGCAACTGGAGGCGCCGCGCGGGCGAGCTCGACCTCGTCACCGCCTGCCCGCAGAGGAAAGCCGTCGTCGCGGTGGAGGTGAAAACCCGCAACGCCGAAGTGAGCGTTGGATCGATCGAGGCGATTACCCAGGCAAAGCTGGCCAGGCTGAGGAAGCTCACAGGCATGTGGCTGCAGGAGACCGGGACGCGCTGCGAGCGGGTTTGCCTCGACCTCGTGGCGATCACGGTTGAAAACAACGGATCGTGGCTGATTCGGCATCTGCGGGACATCTCATGAGGGTGGGAACGGCGCACGCCATGGCCGTCGTCGGAATCGAAGGAAGGCCGGTGCGGATTGAGGCCGTGCTTCTCCACGGCCTTCCCGCGGTCACGATCGTCGGGCTTCCCGACGCCGCTGTGTCCGAATCTCGCGAACGGATTCGAGCCGCCTTCGCCTCAGCTGGAATCGGCTTCCCTCAAACGCGCCTGACGATCAACCTTTCGCCTGCGGACACGCCGAAAAGCGGCACGGCGTTCGACCTCGGCATAGCGGTGGCGATCCTCGCGGCAATGGGCGGACGCGAGATTGGGCAACGGTACGTCATGGGCGAGCTCGGCTTGGACGGGTCGGTGCGCGCCGTGCGCGGAATACTGCCGGCGGCTTTGGCTGCGGCGGACGAGGACGCCGCAATGGCCGTGCCCCTCGGATGCGGGAAAGAAGCGGAACTGGCAGGGGTCAAGGTCAAGGAGGTGTTCCACCTCGCCCAGCTCGCGGAAGCCATGAGAATCCCGTGCGGTCCGGTTCCCGATGCGCCCTCGCCGCCGGGCCTGAGCGAAACGGAGGCCCCGGCTGCCTGCCCCGACCTCGCGGACGTCCGTGGGCAAGCACAGGCTCGCCACGCGCTCGAAGTCGCCGCAGCGGGCGGGCACCACATGCTCGTGACGGGGGCGCCCGGCGTCGGCAAGTCGATGCTCGCCGCGCGTTTGCCCGGCATCCTGCCGAAACTCGACATGCATGAAGCCGTCGAGGTCGCTGCGATAGCTTCAGCCGCAGGGGAGTTCGACGGGCGGTTGAGCTACACCCCTCCCTTCGCCAGCCCTCACCATTCGACCAGTGCCGCCGCGCTCATCGGCGGAGGGGCGATCCCAAAGCCGGGGGCCGCCTCCCGGGCCCATCGCGGCGTGCTTTACCTCGACGAAATGCCCGAATTTTCCACCCACAGCCTCCAAACCCTGAGGGAGCCCATGGAAACCGGAAGGATCGAGATCCATCGGGCGCGTGCCGTCGTCACCTATCCGGCTCGTTTTCAGCTGATCGGGGCCGCCAACCCGTGCAAATGCGGCAACTACCTGGATGCGCCGGGCAAATGCACCTGTTCCGTGCGGGACCGCCGCGACTATTTCCGCCGAATCGGAGGGCCGATACTCGATCGCTTCGACATCAACGTCGTTGCCCCGAGGCTTTCTCGGGCCGATTTGGCGAAGGCCGGCGCGGGTGAGTCGAGCGCCGTCGTCGCCGAGCGGGTGGCCGAAGCCCGCCTGCGCCAGCGGGTCCGGCTTGGTTCGACCCCGTGGACCGCCAACGCCCAAGTGAGCGGCTCGTGGCTGCGGCGAAACACCCCGCTTTCCAGAGAAAGCGCAAGGGAGCTGGATTCCATGCTCGCTTCGGGGGAGACGTCGATGCGGGCGGTCGACAAGATCTTGCGGATTTCTTGGACCCTGGCCGACCTTTCGGGCAGGTCCGCGCCCGCGCGCGACGACGTCGATTGCGCCTTCACCTTGAGAGAGAGGAACGGCTTCCATGGAACGTACTGACCGCGGCGGAAATGCAGAGCGGGACGGGAAGGCTCGCCGCGGTGGAAAAGCCTGCGGCGACGAAGAGGTTTGCCGTGGCGGGAAAGGCTGCGGCGACGAAAAGGCTTGCCGCGGCCAAGGCGAGGACTCGAACCGAATGGAGGAGCAGTGTGAAAACGAACTGCCGGGCGGACACGAGGAGCGCGCGGCCGCTATGGCTTGGACGCGAATCGCGGAGGGGGAGGACGCGTACGCTGTGGCGCTGGTCCGAGAGATGGGCTACGCGCGGGCGCTCGAATGGGTGGCGGAAGGCAGCATTGCGGAATCCCGAAACATTGCGCAAGCAGGAAAAGGCGCCGAGTCCGGAAGCGTCGCCGGGCTCGGGGGCTTCGCCGAGCATTGGACCGTCGCCGGATGCGGGGACGGCGCGGGACGCGGCTTGGCGAAGGCCAAGGCCCGATGGAAGACGCGGCTTGCCGCCCTCGGCCCGGGCGTCGCCGAATCGGACGGCGCCATGGGCTTCGTCATGCCAGGCGACCCGCTGTGGCCCGCCGCCCTCGACGATCTAGGCGACACCCGGCCGCTCGGCCTGTGGTTCCGAGGCGACGGCAAGGTGCTTGCCAGGGCGGGCGCGGCCGTCGTCGGATCGCGCGATTCCTCCCCGTACGGCGTGAAAATCGCGACCGACGTCGCATACGAGCTTGCCGATTCGGGCGTCAACGTCGTTTCGGGAGGGGCGTTCGGCATCGACGTCGCCGCGCACAGGGGCGCGCTTGCCGCCGACGGATACACAGTCGCCGTTTCGGCCTGCGGCGTCGACAGGTACTATCCGGCCTCCCACGCTGACCTGTACCTTGAGATTCTGCGGCGCGGAGGGGCAGTCTGCTCCGAGGCGCCGCCGGGGGCCGCCCCGCACAAGCATCGCTTCCTTTCTCGCAATCGAATCATAGCGGCGCTCTCGCGAGCCGTAGTCGTCGTCGAAGCGCCCTTTCGATCCGGAGCGATATCCACGGCCCACCACGCCATGACGATCGGACGCCCCGTCGGAGCGTTCCCGGGCCCGGTCACTTCCCCCAGATCCTCTGGATGCCACCGGCTGCTCAGAGAAGGGGCCGCCTGCGTGACGCAGACCTGCGAGGTCCTCGAACTCATGGGAATGGAAGCGAAGCCTGGCAGGCAACCCGGGCCGGGAGAGCCGCCGCCCCCGGGAGGATCGCAAACCGAGAGGCAGCTCGCCCTCGACGTGCTTGACCCTTTGGCGTCCCGCGTATGCGAGGCGCTGCCGGTTTCCCGCGGGGCGCCGGTGGAAAAGATCGCGGCGGTGGCCGGAGTCTCTGTGACGGAGGCTCTGACTGGGCTGGGGAGGCTCGAAAGGCAGGGGATTGCCGCGCGCAACGCCGGGCTGTGGAAGCTGGCTCGAAAAGGCCGATAACTTACCCTTGACGTGTGCGGATCGAGGAAACGTTGGACGCCTACGAGCGTGAGCTCAGGCTGCGCAGGGGGCTCTCGGAGAACACGGTCATCGCCTACGTCCGTGAGGCGCGCTCCCTCCTGGAGTTCATATGGGAGATCGCGGGCGGCGACGTCGAAGAGCCCATGGACCTGCACGGACTTGAACTCGCAGACGTCCGTGCGTGGCTCGCCCACAGTCAGGCGAAGGGGTGCTCGCGATCCACCCTGGCGCGGCATTCAGCCGCGATCCGCACGTTCTGCCGATGGCTGCAGCGAAAGGGCCACACCGACGTCGACGCCGCCGCCCGGCTCAAAGCCCCGCGCGCAGATAATGCCTTGCCGCGCGTGCTCAATCAGGAGCAGGCTCGCCGGCTCGCGGAGCACGCCGGACGCCTGGCGGCCTCGGGCGATCCGCTCGCGCTTCGCGACCACGCCGCCGTCGAACTCCTGTACGCCTCCGGAATTCGCATCAGCGAACTGTGCTCATTGGACGTCGATTCGCTCGGCGTGGATTCGACATTGCGAGTCATAGGCAAAGGAGACAAAGAAAGAATCGTCCCCTTCGGCGTCCCCGCCAGGCGCGCCCTCACCGCGTATCTTCCGGCGAGGGCGCAGCTCCTTGTGCGTCCCAACAGGGCGTTGTTCCTCGGAGCGCGAGGCGGGCGGCTCGATCCGCGCACGCTCCGCCAGTCGATCCACCGGCTCGCAGCGAGCGCGGGTGTTCCCGACATATCGCCCCACGATCTGCGGCATTCCGCGGCCACGCATCTTCTGGACGGCGGCTCGGATCTGCGCACCGTCCAGGAGATACTCGGCCACGCGTCGCTCGGAACCACCCAGCGATACACGCACGTCAGCTCCGAACGCCTGCGAGCGGCCTTCGCCCAGGCGCACCCTCGGGCTTGAGCCACGTGGGCGCCAGGCTTGAGCCACGTGCGCGCCGGACTTGAGTCACGTGCGTCTTCGGGCATCGGGCCGCGCACACCCCGGGGCCTGAGTTCGACGTCGGGAGAATTGACCGCCGTGCGAACACTTGAAAAACTGGGAAAGCACGTACAAGTCGATCGATGAGGAGCGACACTATGACCCAGGTCTACATGGGTATCGACCTCGGCACGGGCGGATGCCGAGTGGGACTTTTCGATGACCGTGGAAGGCCGTTTGCTTTCCACAACACCCCCGTGACGTCGATTCACCCCCATCCGAGCTGGGTGGAGCAGGACGTCGACGAATGGTGGCGGGCGCTGGTCGCCTCCACCCGGGCCGCGCTGACGCGTTCGGGGATCGACCCCGCTCAGATCGCGGGCATCGGCTTTGACGCGACGTCGGCCACGCTTGTCGCCCTTGACGACGCCGAAAGGCCCTTGAGAAACGCGATCATGTGGGCCGATGTGCGCGCCAGCGAACAGGCGGGCAGAGCATCGGAGATCGACCACTGGGCGCGCCTGTACAACGGGGAAGGCAAAGATCCGGCGTCCGCCGAATGGTTCGTTTTCAAGGCGATGTGGCTCAAGGAAAACGAGCCTGACGTGTGGGCGCGCTCCGTGTGGATACTCGACGCCCCCGATTGGATGGGGCTGCGGCTGACCGGACGCCCCGCCGTCAACCTGTGCTCGGCCTCGCTGAAGATGTACCACAACAACGACCACGGAGGCTTCCCGGTCGAGTTTTACGAGCGGCTGGGGGTGGGCGACCTTATGGACAAGATGCCCACCCAGGTCAACGCAATGGGCGAGCCGCTGGGAACCCTCTCACCCGAGGCCGCGGAGGAGCTCGGCCTCGTCGCGGGCACCCCCGTGGCCCAAGGAGGGATCGACGCCGAGGCGGGAATGATCGGAATGAACGTGCTCGCCCCCGGGCGCATGGCGCTTATCACCGGTTCGAGCAACTGCCTTCTCGCCCAAAGCGCCATTCCGCTCTACGGCGCGGGAATGTTCGGCGCGCACACGGACGCCCTCGTTCGGGGGCAGTACACGATCGAGGCCTCCCAGGCCTCGACGGGGTCGGTGATCCGCTGGTTCCTCGAGAACTCCGCGAAAGACCTCGTGGAGGCGGCCAAAAACGGGGGTCCCTCCCCTTACGAAGTGCTGAACGAAGCGTCCAAAGACATCCCTCCGGGGTCCGACGGCGTCCTCGTCCTCGAATACTTCCAGGGAAACCGCAGCCCCTACACCGACGCCAAGGCGCGCGGAACCATCACCGGGCTGACGCTCAGCCACGGGCGCGAGCACATCTACCACGCGATTCAGGAAGCCACGTGCTACGGGCTCGAGCTCAATCTGCGGACGATGCGCGCCGCAGGCTACGAGCCCCGCGCGATCACGGCGTGCGGCGGAGCGCTCTCGAGCCCGGAATGGCTGAAAATGCACGCCGACGTCACCGGACTCGAAATCACGGTCACGGAGATTCAAGACGCCCCGACCCTGGGCTCGGCGATGATGGGCGCCTTGGCCGCCGGCAGATTCGCCGACCTCCAAGAGGCGGCCGACGCGATGGTCCACTACAGCGCCGTGATCAAACCCGATCCCGCACGCCACGAAGAGTACCGGTACTGGGTCGACGAGTACGCCGCGCTGTTCCCCGCCGTTCGCGACATTCAGCACCGGACGGCCGATCGCGCGGAGAAATCCCACAGGGCAGGAGCCGAGGGGCAAAAGGACGAGGCCAAGGCCCGGATCAGCGGAACCGTCGACGGCGACACCACGGGGCTGGCCGATTTCACCACGATGCTCGGCGACGGCGGCCTTTAGGCCGGAGCGCGGGGAAGCGGGCAAAGACCGCGATCGCCGGAAAACGGCCCGATTGCCTGACAACGCCGCGTTCGCCCGACAACGAAAGCAAAAGCAATGAAAGAGAGGAACGATGACCGCGGAACTCGTGGAAAAAGGGCTTGAGAATGCAAGCCACACCAAAACCGTCGAGGTTGGAAGGGGAGTCCTGGCATCCTCGGGGACGATCATTCGCGACGGGCTGCTCGAAGGGGGGCGCAAAGCGCTGCTCGTCGCCGACGAGCGCACGTGGAAAGCCGCCGGGGCCGACGTCGAAAGGTCGCTTCGCGAAGCGGGCGCCGACCTCGCGGAGCCGATGGTCTACCCCGGATCTCCCACTCTTTACGCCTCCTACGACCATTGCGAGGAAATCCGGGAGAGGCTTCGCGAGACGGACGCGCTTGCGGTCGCACTCAGCTCGGGCACTCTCAACGACCTGTCGAAGCTCGCCTCCGGCGCGCTGGACCGGCCCTACGCAGTGGTCGCAACTGCGGCCTCGATGGACGGATACACGGGCTTCGGGGCGCCGATGACCAAGGACGGGGTGAAGATCACGATGCCGTGTCCCGCGCCGCGCGTCGTCGTCTTCGACCTCGACGTCGCAGCAGCGGCCCCGCGGCCCATGGCTTCCTCAGGGTACGGAGACCTTTCGGCGAAGATTCCCGCCGGCGCGGATTGGATGCTGGCGGACGCGGTCGGGGTCGATCCCATCCATCCCTTGGCGTGGGAGCTCGTCCAAACCGGCGTCCGCGGGGCGCTGTCGCGCCCGGCGGAGCTTGCCGCCGGAGTGCCGGAAGCCTACGAAGGTCTGTGCGAGGGCCTCGTCCTTTCCGGTTTGGCGATGCAGGTCGCGCAGGGCACACGCCCCGCATCCGGCGCGGAACACTACTTCAGCCACCTTTGGGAACTCGACCATTTGGGATCGGAACTCGACCCTCCGCTCAGCCACGGATTCAAGGTGGCGATAGGCACGCTGGCCATGGTCGGCTTCTACGAGAAGTTCCTCGAGCGCGACGTCGCGGGCTTGGACATCGACGCGGCGGTTTCGAGGTGGCCCTCGTGGGGCGAGGTCGAGGCGGACATACGCCGTGTCATGTCCGGCCCGCTCATCGACAAGGGGATAAACGAAACGCGCGAGAAGTACGTCGACGCCGCAGGAATTCGCGCTCGCCTCGAAAAACTGGTTCGAGCCTGGCCACAGCTTCGTGCGAGACTGGCGGGCCAGCTGATGTCTGCCAAAGAACTCCAACTGGCGTTGGCTTCCGCCGGTGCGCCAAGCGTTCCGAGCGATATCGGGCTGACGCCCGAAGACGTCCGCGCTGCGTTCCCGCGTGCAATGTACTACCGCTCGCGTTACACGGTCCTCGACGTGGCCCGCGAACTGGGATGGTTCGAGGAGATCGTCGACGACGTCTTCGCTCCGGGAGGGCTGTGGCAGTAAGAGGGGCGCGGCAGTAAGAAGGCTGCGGCCGTGAACGGGTTTCTGCGGCGTGAGGGCTGCGTCGGCGGGACAGTCCCGCGCGTGCACTCCCTTCGTCCAGGAAGGAGGACTGCCGAGTCATTTGAGGAGGCGAATCGCGGGGTAAAGGAGGGAAAGGGGATCGATGTAGCGGTCCTTTCCGATGCGCGCTCCCCAGTGGAGGCAAGAGGCCGGGAGGCAGTGCCCGGCCTCGAGCACTCCTATTGGGTCTCCCGCTTTGACCTTGTCGCCTGCGGAGACGGAAGGGCGGACGGGTTCGTAAGTTGTTCGCAGGCCGCCGTGATCGATCGACACGACGTCCTTATCGGCGACCTTTCCGGCGAAAACGACGGTTCCCGCGCCCGCTGAGACGACCGTGGCGCCCTCCGGCGCGTCAAGGTCGACTCCGCGATGGCCGCTCAGCCATTTGAGTGCGGGAGGGTCGAAAGGGCGTACAACCGCCGTCTTGACGCCAGTCGGCCACACGAAGAAGCCTTTGACCGCGCCTCGGCGAAGGCGGAAGGCCTCGCCGGTTCGAGAGCGGCCGTTCTCGAGGCTTGTCTCGCGGCTGTGCCGTGGCGTTTGGCTGTGCTGCGGCGCCCGGGACGCCCGGGCAGGCGGAGGCGAAACTCGCCGGGCAGTCAATTCGCGCGGCGCAGCCGACCCGGGCGGACCGGCGAACTCGGCGAATGTCGCCGCGAAAGGCCTGTGTTCCGTCGCCTGCCCTTGAGGGCTTGAGGCTCCAAGGAACCCTGAAAATATCAGAGAAGCTATGCCGATGAGTGCTGATATCGCTTTCATGCCCCGATTGTCCGAACTAAAAACGGAAAAGGGACGGGCGTCGATAGGGGCTGTGAACGGCGCCTGCGTCTGCCGCCCCTGTGGACCGGGCGACAGTCGGGCCATGAATGCTTCGGACAGGCCCGAGCGCTGCCGCGCCTGTGGACCGGGCGACGAGTCTCGGTTTGTGGACCGGCAAGAGTCTCGCCCGCGCACCGGCGAAAAACGGCGCGTGCAGGCCGGTCCCTCGCCGTCGCGAGGCAAACGAGGCCGCGATCGACTACACTGGTGGGGTGCCCGGCGTCAGCTGGGCAAAATTCGCGCGCTCGCGCACAACGTCTCCGGGGCGGTGCCACACGTGGCTCCCGGAGCACGGCGAGCGCCAGGGCGAACCGCGACCCCGCGGCGAGCAAGAACCGAAACGCGCTTTTGCGCACTGAGAAAGGACGACCATGGCAGTCGTTAGCATGCGCCAGCTGCTTGAAGCCGGCGTCCACTTCGGGCACCAGACCCGCCGGTGGAACCCCAAGATGAAGCGCTACATCCTCACCGAGCGCAATTCGATTTACATCATCGACCTTCAGAAGACGCTCGTCGACATCGACCGCACCTTCGACTTCGTCAAGCAGACCGTCGCCCACGGCGGAACAATCCTTTTCATCGGCACTAAGAAGCAGGCGCAGGAAGCCGTCCGGGAGCAGGCCGAGCGCGTGGGCATGCCCTACGTCAACCAGCGTTGGCTCGGCGGCATGCTGACCAATTTCTCTACGGTGGCCAAGCGCCTCCAGCGTCTTCGCGAGCTCGAGCAGATCGACTTCGACGACGTCGCATCCTCCGGCCGCACAAAGAAAGAGCTCCTCATGATGCGCCGTGAGAAGGACAAGCTCGAGCGCACCCTCGGCGGCATTCGCGACATGGCTCGCGTGCCCTCCGCCGTCTGGGTCGTCGACACGAAGAAGGAGCACCTCGCCGTCGCAGAGGCAAAGAAGCTCGACATCCCCGTCGTCGCCATCCTCGACACGAATTGCGACCCCGACGAGGTGACTTACCCGATTCCAGGCAACGACGATTCCATCGGATCCGTGGGCCTGCTCACCCGCGTAGTCGCCGACGCCGTCGCCGAAGGCCTTGTTTCCCGCGGCGGAGGCGTCTCCGGCGCCGAGGCCGCCGAGCCCATGCCCGAGTGGGAGCGCGAGATCCTCGCCGGCGCCGCGGAGGAAAAGCCCGAAGAGGCGAAGGCCGAATCTCCGGATTCGCCCGATTCTCCCGACTCGCCTGATTCCCCCGATTCTCCGGATTCGGCCCCGTCGGCCGATTCGGCGGACGAAGCCAAGCAGGACTGAGAAACAAGACTGAGAAAGAGGAGCAAGAATGGCCAATTACAGCGCCGCAGACATCAAGGCTCTGCGTGAGAAGACCGGCGCCGGCATGATGGACGTCAAGAAGGCCCTCGAGGAGGCTGACGGAGACGCGGCCAAGGCCGAGGAGCTTCTTCGCGTCAAGGGTCTGAAGGCGGTCGCCAAGCGCGAAGGGCGCTCCGCGGTCAACGGCTTGGTGGCCTCCGCCGTGTACGACGCCGGTAAGGGCAAGCGAGGCGTGCTC
>NZ_DBHHEV010000055.1:0-4317 GCF_057238965.1 Peptidiphaga sp. | reverse complement strand
TTGCGAAGAACGAGAAGTTCATCGCGATGGCCGACGAGATCCTCCAGGCGGCCGTCGAGGCCGGCGCGTCCGACGTCGAGTCGGTTCTCGCCGCCAAGCTGGGGAAGGAAACGGTCAAGGACCGCGTCGAGGGGCTCATCGCCGTGATCGGCGAGAAGATGGAGGTTTCCCACGTCGCTGTCGTCGAAGGCGAGCACGTCGAGGCCTATATGCATCGGACCAATCCTGACCTTCCTCCCCAGGTCGGCGTTCTGGTGGCCACCGACGCCGCCGGGGCATCGGTCGCCCACGACGTCGCCGTCCACATTGCCGCTCTCGATCCGACCTACCTCGACCGCGAGTCGGTTCCCGCCGACGTCGTCGAGGCCGAGGAGCGCATCGCGACCGAGACGACGATCGCCGAAGGAAAGCCGGAAAACGCCGTGCCGAAGATCGTCCAGGGCCGCATGAGCGGCTTCTACAAGTCGGTCGTGCTCCTGGAGCAGGGCTTTGCCCGCGACCCCAAGGTCAGCGTGGGCAAGATCGTCGCCGACGCCGGCGGCAAGGTGACCGCTTTCGCGCGGCTGCGCGTCGGCGCCTCCGCAGAGTGAGCCTGCGCACGAACAAGTTCGTCTGCCACATGTGCATTTGCCGGGAGGATGTTCCTGGAGCCGCCTCGACGGAAAGCGCTTTTCGGAGGCTTCCCGGCGGGCGGGCACGAAGGCGTTGGAGCGCATGAAGGCATGAGAACAAAAGAATAAAACTCGTGAGGGAGGGACCCGCCGGGCCCCTCCCTCCCTTGCAAGCCAGCACTAGCGGCTGCCTTGCGAGCCGGCACTCTACTGCGTCGCTTGCAGGCCGCTTGGCCCTCAGTTTTTGAAGCCGTGGACGGGGGCCGGCATGAGTCCCCCTCGGCCGATGAAGGCTTCGTTGGAGTACGGGCTGACCGGCATGACGGGCGCCCTGCCCAGAAGGCCTCCGAATTCGACGACGTCGCCCGGGGCCGTGCCCGGGGCGGGAATGATCCGCACCGCCGTCGTCTTGTGGTTCATGACGCCGATCGCCGCCTCGTCGGCGATCATTCCCGCGATCGTCGAGGAAGGGGTGTCGCCCGGAACAGCGACCATGTCGAGGCCCACCGAGCAGATCGCCGTCATCGCCTCCAGCTTTGCCAGCGAGATCGCGCCGGCCTCCGCGGCTTCGATCATGCCCTCGTCCTCGGACACGGGGATGAACGACCCCGAAAGGCCGCCGACCCGAGAGCACGCCATGAGGCCGCCCTTCTTCACCGCGTCGTTGAGCAGGGCCAGCGCCGCCGTCGTCCCGTGCGCGCCGACGCGCTCCAATCCCATCGCCTCGAGCGCGCGAGCCACCGAATCGCCGATTTCCGAGGTCGGCGCGAGGGACAGGTCGACGATTCCGAAGTCGACCCCGAGGCGCTCGGCGGCCATGCGCCCCACGAGCTCTCCCATGCGAGTGATCTTGAAGGCCGATTTCTTGACGGTCTCGGCGAGCGCGTCGAAGGGCTCGCCCGCGGCCGAGGCAATCGCCCGGGTGACGACGCCGGGGCCGGAGACTCCCACGGACACGACGCAATCGGGCATCTCGACGCCGTGGAAGGCGCCCGCCATGAACGGGTTGTCGCCGACGGAGTTGGCGAAAACGACGAGCTTGGCCGCCCCCAGCCCGTTTTCGGTGGCTCGGGCGGAGGCCGTGATCGCCTCGCCCATGGCCCGGACGGCGTCCATGTTGATTCCCGCGCGAGAGGACCCCACGTTGACCGATGAACAGACGACCTTCGTCGAGGACAGGGCCTCTGGGATGGAATCGATGAGGGCGAGGTCGCTCGCCGTCGCCCCCTTTTCGACGAGAGCCGAGAACCCGCCGATGAAATCGACGCCGACGGCGGCCGCGGCCTCGTCGAGCATCTGAGCCCAGGGCGTCAGGTCGGACTCGCGCGACGCGGCGGCCACGAGCGCGATCGGAGTGACGGAGACGCGCTTGTTGATGATCGGTATGCCGAGTTCCGTCTCGATTGCCTCGCACACCGAAACCAAATCGGCGGCGCGCCTGGCGATGCGTTCGCAGCAGCGCCTTCTGGCCCGCCTCCCGTCAGAGTCGGCGCAATCCAGGAGCGAGATCCCCATCGTCACGGTCCGAATGTCGAGACGGTCTTCCGAGATCATCTCGATCGTTTCGAGAATATTGCTTGCTGTGTCCATTGTTTCGCTTGTGTCTGCCGTTTGTTCCCCGTGCCTATAGTTTGTGCATGGCGTCGAAGATCGCTTCGGATTGGATCCGAATCTCCAGGCCTTCGGCCTTGCCGACGTCGGTCATAGTTCGCTGAAGGTCGACGAGCGGAAGGGCGTCGTCGTCGAAGTCGATCTGAAGGATCATGGTGAAGTAATTTCCCATGAGCGTCTGTGAGACGTTCGTGATGTTGACGTCCCGCTTGGCTAAGGCCCCCGAGACCGCGGCGATGATTCCCGTGTGGTCGAGTCCCGTGACTGTCATGATGGCGCGCATGCACACAATTGTGTCACGCTCTGGAGCGGCGGGCTCCGTCATCGGACGCCGAGCGTCTTGCGCCGTCGCGCGGACTCGTGCCGACGCGCGCACTTGGACCGTCGCGCAGACTTGTGTCGCCGCCCAGACTCGTGCCGCCGCGCAGACTTGTGCCGACGCGCTGAGTCGTGCCGTCGCCCAGACTCGTGCCGCCGCCCAGACTCGTGCCGCCGCCCAGACTCGTGCCGCCGCGCAGAATGAAACGAGTTCGATTTGAACGGATTCGCAGACGAGAGCCGTTTTGGTTTGAGGAGGCTTGCGGGCGGGAATGACGTCGGCGTGAACCGCTCAACGCGTCTGAATGGCTTTGTTTGGAAAAGATGCCGGACGCGAACGGCGCTAGTCTGGACTGGTCCACAGACATCGGCGACGTAGGGCCTGTCCACAGATCGACGCTTGGGGCCGCCGGAGGCTTTCTTGCCGCTCTAAGGTGGAGGGCATGAACGAGCAGGAGCGAAGAACGGCCGGGCAAGTGCGCGGGAAGGAAAAGAACCGCGCCGGAGGAGCTTCCGGGGGAGAGGCGTCGCCGGAAACGGCCGAGGCCTTGGCGAAAATTCCCCGATGGGCGGCCGCAGACCCGCTGTTGGCCGCGTACCACGCGGAAGAATGGGGCATGCCCGTGCGCACGGAGGCCGGCATCTACGAAAGGCTGTGCCTTGAAGCCTTCCAGGCAGGCCTTTCGTGGCTGACGGTGCTGCGCAAAAGAGAGGCCTTCCGGGATGCCTTCGCAAGATTCGACCCCGAGGCCGTGGCCGAGTTCGGCGAAAAGGACGTTGAACGGCTTCTGGCCAACCCCGACATCATTCGCAACCGAGTGAAAATCGAGGCGACGATACGCAATGCCCGGGCGACCCTCGCGCTGCGAGAATCCGGAGGGCTTCCGTCCTTCGTTTGGTCGTTTCAGCCCGAGGTAAATATTTTCCCTGAGCGGTCCGAGGACATTCCCCAGCACACCCCCGAATCTTCGGCGATGGCGGCCGCCTTGCGCGGGCGCGGGTTTCGCTTCGTCGGCCCGACGACGTGCTTCGCCCTCATGTTGGCCATAGGAATGGTCGACGGGCACCTCGTGGGTTCGCGCGAGCGCGGAAAGTCGGGCGTGTGGAGGGGCGAATGGCCCGGAGGGCCCGAGACTTGCCCTGAAGTGGAGCCGCTCGAATACCACGAAGCGTGGGGCAGGCTTAAGGCCGTCTGACTCGCCGCAAGACTCCCGCCCGGGCTCGGGTTTCCCTTCAACTCGAACCCGGGTGGGCCGCATTGCTTGCTTCGCCGGCATTCCCGCGCGCTGCTACTCTTGAACCTGGCATTGAACCCATCTGACGGACGAGGGAAGGACACGAGGTGGCGGAAGCGATTCATTCTGGCCCCGACGGCAAACGCAGGAGAAGGGTCCTTCTCAAGTTGTCCGGGGAAATGTTCGGCGGAGGGGCGGTCGGACTGGACGCCGACGTGCTCACCCGAGTGGCGTCGGAGATCGCCGAGGCGGTCCGCGACGGCGTGCAGGTGGCCATCGTCGTCGGCGGAGGCAACTTTTTCCGCGGCGCCGAGTTGCAGGCGCGGGGAATGGACCGTGCCCGCGCGGATTACATGGGCATGCTCGGCACCGTCATGAACGCCATCGCCCTCCAAGACTTCATTGAGCGCGCCGGAATTCCCTGCCGGGTTCAGACGGCCATCACAATGACCCAGGTGGCCGAGCCGTACATTCCGCTGCGGGCCGTTCGCCATCTCGAAAAGGGGAGGGTCGTCGTGTTCGGGGCGGGCGCGGGAATGCCG
>NZ_DBHHEV010000054.1:0-16904 GCF_057238965.1 Peptidiphaga sp. | reverse complement strand
CAACACATCCCCTTCGCAGGCCTAAACGCCGACTACGAATCACTCGGATTCCTCCGCTCTGAGTGGACGGCGAACGACCTGACGCCCAACGAGCCGCCGAGCGACGATTATGCGGGCAAGATATACATAGAGCCGAACCTGGCCTTCGTTTCATCCTGCCCGAGCGGCCGCGTCGTGGACGCCCAATGCCCTGACGCCACGCTGTCGCTTGTTTCAAAGGACGATCACACATATTCGATGAACGGATACGACGTTCCCAACGTCGTCGTGCACATCGAGAATCCCGTCTCGAAACTCGAGGTGGCCGCCTATCACGCGAACGCGGACGGCTCGAAAGGCAAGCCCATAGCCAAAGACAACATTGTCTTCAGCTTGAATGGATACGGGTTCAAGCCCGGCATCACGGACATCGGCTGGGACGGGAAGGTCGCCTCGGGCAACGGGAAGGCTCCCGTTCCTGACGGGCGGTATGTCTTGGAGGTGACCGCGACCAAGGGAACAGGCCACGCCCAAAACGGCAAGAACACCGAAACCTTCACGTCCCGGCCTTTCGTCGTCCGTTCCACCCCCGGAGCCGCACCGAGCCCAACGGCATCGCCGACGCCGAGCCCGACAGCCTCCCCCGGCCAGACGGCCTCGCCGACGGCAAACCCAACGGCCAGCCCGACCTCATCGTCTGACTCGACGACGTCGCCGACGGCAGACCGAACCCCGTCGGCGAAACCGACGGGCACTCCCGAAGGCGGTGCGCCGCGCACGCGGGTGAGGTAGAACAAGATCCTTCAATACAGAGTGAGTGGTCGTGACTCCGGATTCGGGTTCACGACCACTTCCATGCAAGCAGCAGGCGATTCCAGGCGCTCATGCAACAGAGCCTGAACTCCGATAACAGAGCTTGAACTTCAAGCACCAAAATTGACCGTATCTTAAAACTGCAACCGTTTTTCCCCGCCCTCCGATTTAGTCGCTTAAATCAAAGGCTGTTGATCATTAAAACATAACTGACAAAAGGCGTAGGAGGTCATAGAATGATCTCGCGGGCGCTTACGCACGCACCCGCATTGTCATTGAGCACCGGACCGCCGAGCCGGCCAAGGCGGCAAGCGCCGAAGCCGATTCGGACAAGCTTTCGGACCAGTTCCGGCAAGCTTTCCGATGGGCTCAGAAGGAAAGAAGATTCCAAATCGCTTCGGACGTCAAGTCTTCTGAACCGCTTCCCGGAGGCGGGCGGGCTCGCACTGCAAGCAAGGGAGCGGACATGATACGCAGCAGAAAATGGAGGGCGCGCGTCGGCCTAGTCTCGGCGATGGCCGTCATAGGCGCGGGGGCTTTGGCTCCGCAGGCGGCCCAGGCCGAGGGCACGCCCAAGCCGCCAGGCCCCAGCGGCGTCCAACAGAAAACCGGCGGCCAAAAGCAAGCCGACGCCGCCCAGAAGAACAAAGACGTTCAACAGAGGCTTCAAGCCCTGAAGGGCAAGGCACACGCCTCCCCCGGGTTCGCCGGCAAGTGGTTCGTCCAATTCTCCGAAAAACCCACCATCAAAGGCGGGTCGACAAAAACGATTGCCGCTCAGCAGAGAGTATTCCGCAATGCGGCCCCGAAAGACGTCAAAGTCACCGACTCCTACTCGAAAGTCTGGAACGGGGTCGCCGTCAAGGCCGAAGACAAAGACCTGGACAAAATACTCCAAGCCAAAAACGTCAAAGCCGTCTTCCCCGTCCTGGCGTCCAAGCCTCCGAAGGAACCCGCTCAGAAAGAAGACGGCAAACCGAATCTCAACGTCTCGGGAGAGCTCACAGGGGTCACGGAGGCCAGAAACAAGTTGGGGTTGACGGGCAAGGGTGTCAAGATCGGGATCATCGACACCGGCATCGACATCGACCATCCCGCCTTCGGCGGATCGGGCGTGCCCGGATCGGCGGCCTTCCCCACGTCCAAGGTCGTCGCCGGATACGACTTCGTCGGAGACGAATACAACGGCAGTTCCTCCTCTGACAAGTACAATCCTGTGCCTAAGCCCGATCCACTTCCCAAAGACTGCATGGGCCATGGAACTTCCGTGGCCAGCATCGCCGCCGGAAACGACGCCACCAAGAAATTCAAAGGCGTCGCCCCCGACGCCAAGCTCGGCGCCTACAAAATCGCCGGATGCGAAGGCGGATTCGATTCAGACGTTTTGCTCGCGGCGATGGAGCGCGCAACCAAGGACGGCATGGACGTGGTAAACATGTCCTTGGGCCTCCCATTCGCGTCGTGGCCCAATTATCCTGTCGCTACGGCAGCGGACGCCATGGCCGACTCGGGCATCGTCCTGACCTCCGCAGCTGGAAACGAGGGAGAATCGGGAGTTTTCTCCACCAACACCCCCTCCGTAGCGCGCAAGGCAATCAGCGTCGGCTCAGTGGACAGCGGCGAGATATCATCAAACACCTTTAGGGGCCCCGACGGAAAACTCGTGCCTTACGACAGTGTGGCGGGAAGCCCGTGGCCGCCTACTGCTGGAAAAGTCGAACTCGCAACCTACCCTGACGGGAAGAAGACAGGCGGCGTCGACCTTCCCGGCACGCCTTTCAAAGGCAAAGCCGTCCTCGTTTCCCTCGGAGGCAATGCTGCTGCTGATCAGAAGTTTGCAGCGGCGGAAAAGGACGGCGCAGCAGCAGTCGTCTTCTACGACGAATCAGATTCTATCGCACCGCTTTTTAAGATTGCGGAAGGCAAACCCGGGCCAAAACTTCCGGTCATCCAGATCAAGTACGCCGAAGCTAAAAAGCTGGAAACGACAATTGCTGCCGGACCTGCCTCAATCGAATGGACAGACGAGGAATTTGCGATTCGCCGTGAAGACGGTGGGTTAGTCGCCTTCAGTTCGTCTTTCGGCCCGGCGGCGGATCTGACGGTCAAGCCGGACGTCCTCGCCCCAGGCGAAAGCGTCTACGCCGCTATCCCGACAAAGAAACAGGGAGACAACGCATATCGCTTCAGATATGGCACGTCGATGGCCTCTCCGCACGCGGCCGGCGCCGCGGCGCTGCTGCTGCAGTCGAATACGGCGCTGAATCCCGGCGACGTCCGCACAGTCCTGCAAAACACCGGAAAATCAGTCACTTTCGCTGCTCTCGAGTCCCACGGATTCGATCGTACTGCCAAGGAGCCGATCCACCGGCAGGGGGCGGGGTTGATCAATGTTCCTGCGGCCGTGGCTCAGGCCCATTCGCATGCGAAAATCGCCTCGGATGCCGTGCCGAGCACGGTGACCCCGTCGAAGATTTCCCTGGGCGACACGGACTCAAACGATCCGACCGAGCTGACGATTGCCAACCGGTCAAACAAGGAGGTCACCTACACACTTTCCTCCGACGTCAGCCCCGTCGGCACCGCCGGACCCAACGAGATCCCCAGCTATTTTGCCGGATTGAACACGAAGGTGTCCTTCTCGGCGAAAACGGTCACAGTCCCGGCCAACTCCACACGGACGGTCAAGGCCACGGTCACCCCGCCAAGCACCTACACCGACAAAGGAACGGCCAAGAAACTTCCCTGGCCCACCATCTACGGCGGATACCTCGTACTGAAAGGCTCGAACAACACCGTCCAACACATCCCCTTCGCAGGCCTAAACGCCGACTACGAATCACTCGGATTCCTCCACTCCAAATGGACCTACGGCGACGCAGTTCCCAAAGACACTCGTGAACAGACGGGACACGAACCCACGGATCCCCTGAACATACAGCCAAGCCTAGGCGTCGTTTCGTCCTGTCCGAACGGCCGCGTCGTAGAAATCGAATGCGGAGACAGTCAAGCAGACTACGCTCCGGTGGAGGAAAACGACCATGTGTACTCGATGAAGGGGTACGACGTGCCTCGTGTGATCATGCACGTCGAGAATCCCGTCTCGAAACTCGAGGTGGCCGCCTATCACGCGAACGCGGACGGCTCGAAAGGCAAGCCCATAGCCAAAGACAACATTGTCTTCAGCTTGAATGGATACGGGTTCAAGCCCGGCATCACGGACATCGGCTGGGACGGGAAGGTCGCCTCGGGCAACGGGAAGGCTCCCGTTCCTGACGGGCGGTATGTCTTGGAGGTGACCGCGACCAAGGGAACAGGCCACGCCCAAAACGGCAAGAACACCGATGTGTTCACATCCCGGCCCTTCGTCGTCCGATCCAACCCCGGAGCCACACCGAGCCCAACGGCATCGCCGACGCCGAGCCAGACGGCCTCGCCGACGGCAAACCCAACGGCCAAAACAACATCGTCCGCCAAACCGACGGGGCAGCCCGCCCAGTCGCCGTCGGGATCGCAACGTCCCACAGCGACCCCTCCAGCCGGATCCGCGAAAACATCGCAGCACACCCGCAAATGATCTGACGGGAGCCTGATGAGAGCAACGGAACCTGGTGAAAGCATGACATTCAGCGGAAGGCCAGCAATGGCCCGGCGCATGTGCTGGACATTTCACGAGACGAATGGCCAGCTGGTTGCCCAAAGCCTTCAGCCAGACACTCGGGGACTTTCCATTGGACAACGGCAAGTCAAGTCGGCATTCGCCCACAAATAAGAAAGGAAAAACAAGGCGTAACACAACTGAATTAAAGCAATAGAACAGTAGAAGATAAATCAATATATAACGAGTTGCCGTGGCCTCAAATTTGAGGCCACGGCAACTTACATAAAATTAACCGTTGATTCCGGAACCGATCGCGCAGATAATTGACTCTGGGTAGCCTGACTCACCAACAGGCCCTGAAAATGAAGGGAAATATCCATGAAATACTCTCATTGGCGCGGACGCTCGCTCGCGTTTTTCAGCGCCATCGGGATCGCGATCGGCGTCGTCGCCTCTCCGATTCACGCCGATCCCCCCAAAACTCCTCCCACGCCTTTGGACCCGAACGGCCTCCAAAAGAAAGCGGAAAGCACGCCGGGATTCACCGGAAAATGGTTCGTGCAGCTGGCATCGAAGCCGACGATATCGGGAGGGTCGCCGCAGGCGATCTCTTCCCAGCAAAAGACTTTCGGCTCGGACGTTTCGTCGCGAGTGCAAGTGACCGAGAAGCATTCGCGTCTGTGGAACGGGGTGGTTGTCAAAACCGACAAGGCGGGGCTCGAAGAAGTCGTCAAGGCCTCTAACGTCAAAGCCGTCTTCCCCGTTCTCAGCGTCGCAATGCCGAAGAACCAAAAGTCCAAGGTTCTCCCGCAAATGCGAAGGGCCGGTGCGATGACCGGCGTCCCCTACGCCCACAAAGAGTTGGGCCTTACGGGCAAAGGGATGAAAATCGGGATCATCGACACCGGCATCGACATCGACCATCCCGCCTTCGGCGGATCGGGCGTGCCCGGATCGGCGGCCTTCCCCACGTCCAAGGTCGTCGCCGGATACGACTTCGTCGGCGACAGGTACAATGCGGACATCAATTCCGACGCCTACGATCCCAATGCCGTCCCCGACTCGGTCCCCAACGACTGCCACGGACACGGAACCCACGTCGCGGGCATCGCGGCAGGCAACGACCCGACAAGCAATTTCCGTGGCGTCGCGCCGAACGCGCTCTTGGGCGCGTACAGGGTTTTCGGGTGTGACGGTTCAACCGACACGGGCGTCATGCTCACCGCGATGGAGCGCGCCTCGAGGGACGGCATGAATGTTGTCAACATGTCGATTGGCGCGCCCTACATGACATGGCCGGAGTATCCCACCGCCGTCGCCGCAGACGCCCTCGTCAATTCCGGCGTGGTCTTGACTGTCTCTCAGGGGAACGAAGGCGCCCACGGCACGTTCTCGGGCAGCGCCCCGGCGGTGTCCTCCAAGGCCGTCGCCGTAGGGTCGGTGGACAACAACGGTTTGCTTCTGTCGACCTTCACGACGGCCGACGGCGCCTCCTACACATACATGCCCGTCGACGGCGCCGCCGTCCCTCCGACGACTGGAAGCGCACAGCTCGCCACATACCCGGACGGGCAGAAGACCGGAGCGGTCGACCTTCCCGGGAAGCCTTTCGAAGGAAAGGTGGCGCTGGTTGCCAGAGGCGATTCCACCTTTGCCGAAAAGGCCGCCGCCGCACAGGCCGACGGCGCCGTCGGCCTGTTGATCTACAACAATGAAGACGGCGTCGTCAGGGCTTCGATCCATCCGACAACCGATCTCCCGGTCGGCACGATCACCAAGGAGCAGGGTGAAAAGCTCGAAGGGCTCATAGCGAGGGGCGCGGGGAACAACCCTGTGATCACCTGGACGGACAAGCAAGAGTCGATCGTCGACCCCGATACGGCCACGATGGTCTCCACCTTCTCGGCGTGGGGAATGACGGCCGACCTCAAGCTCAAACCGGACGTCCTCGCCCCCGGCGGCGAGATCACATCCGCCTATCCTTTGGACAAACAGACCGCGAAGAAGGGCTACGCCGAACTCTCGGGAACCTCGATGGCCGCTCCGCACACGGCGGGAGCAGCCGCGCTGGTGCTCGAATCCAATCCGTCGGCCTCCCCCGACGCAGTGAAAGCTGTGCTCCAGAACACGGCCGACCCCGTTCTCCTTTCCTACCCGATACAGCGCGGATTCCCCTCGCAGGCGCGGATTCAAGAGCCCGTCCAACACCAGGGCGCGGGTCTCATCGACATTCCTGCCGCCGTTTCCCAAGCGAATTCCTATGCCGCCCCCGGGAAGGAAAAGCGAGTCTCCACTGTGACCCCGTCGAAGATTTCCCTGGGCGACACAGATTCGAACAATCCAACCGATCTGACGATCACAAACAATTCCGACAAGGAGAAGACGTACACCCTCGGCTCCGATCTGAATGCGGCAGGAACGTACGGGCCGAACACCCTTCTCCAGTATGCGCCGGGGCTGAACACCAAGGTCGCGTTCTCCGCGGACAAGGTGACGGTTCCGGCCCATTCGACGCGAACGGTGAAGGCAACCGTCACCCCGCCCAGCGCCTACAGTTCCTACGCAACGGGAACAGCGGTGGAGACGAAGCTCCCCCACATGACGATGTACGGCGGCTACATCACGTTGAAGGACGACGACGGGCGCCTTCAGCGGATTCCCTTCGCCGGTCTCAACGGAGACTACGAATCGAGGGAGGCAATCAGTTCGAAATGGACGTACGGCGATCTCTACGACAGCCAGACCCTCAGCTTTGTAGGCCGCAGGCCCGAGGACAAGTACAACGTCTCGCCCTCGCTCGTGAGCGTCTCCTCGTGCCCGAACGGCCGTGTTGTGGCCTCTGACTGCGCAGACGACAATGCGCAGTATGCAGAGGTGACTGAAAAGGACCACGTGTATTCCATGAAGGGCTACGACGTCCCGAGAGTCCGTCTGCATGTGGAGACTCCCGTCAAAAACATGAAAATATACGTCAACGCCGTAGGCCCCGACGGCAAAAAGCAGGGCCAAACGGTTCCGGTGCATCAGGTGTACGACAACGACGGCGTCGGCGCGGACAGGAGCTTCCAGACGTTCTCCTGGGATGGAAGGATCAAGAAAGGCGGCAAGCTGCAGATGGCCGACGACGGTCGCTACGTCATGTCCGTAGTCGTGACCAAGGGCACCGGCCACCCTCAAAACTCGAAGGACGCCTCTGAACGTTACGAGACCCCGCCCTTCGTCGTCCGTTCACTCACCGACGCGGACCCGACGCCGACGGCCTCGCCGACCGAGTCGCCCAACCCGACGCCGACGACCGCCCAGCCAAGTCCGACCCCCACGGACTCGCCTAAGCCGAGCCCGTCCCCGACAGCCGATCCCGGCGGATCGACTGTCACCACCTACACCGATTGGACCGCCGACTCGGCCCAGCCTGCCACGCCCATCGGCAAAGGCACCCCGTACGCCGGCGACTTCACCGGGAAGGGCAAGGACGGCTTCATTGTTCGACAAGGTGCGACCTTCACATTTGAAGGCAAGTCCTTCACCTACGGACGCGCGGACGACGCCGTCTTGACCGGCGATTTCGACGGCGACGGCAAGGACAGCGTAGCCGTCGTGCGAGGCAACCGCATCTACATCAAGAACACTCTGACCGGAGGCGACGCCGACGCGGTCCTGACCTATGGACGCGAAGGGGATGCGTTCCTAGCCGGCGATTTCGACGGCGACGGCAAGGACAGCGTAGCCGTCGTGCGAGGCAACCGCATCTACATCAAGAACACTCTGACCGGAGGCGACGCCGACGCCGACTTCATATACGGACGGAAGGGCGACGCCTACCTGGTCGGAGACTGGAACGGCGACGGGAAAGACACCTTCGCAATTCGCCGAGCCAACGTCTATCACTTGAGAAATTCGTTGAGCGGAGGGAACGCTGACGCGACCCATACCTTCGCCCAACCCGACACCGCCGTGCTCACCGGCAACTGGACCGGCTCCGGCAAGCACACCCCCGCCACGCACCCGTAGCGGGCAACCCGAGGCGGTCCAGACCGCCTCGGTGAAAAGACGCCCAACCGCAGCCCCATCGGCTCGCGGTTGGGCGCCTTTGACGATTGGCAGCCCGAGCCTCTTGGCAGACGGCGTCCCCGCCCCTTTGGCGAATGGAAGCCCGGGCCATCCCGAATCCTTCGTCGGCACGCGTTTCAGAGCAGGCGTTTGCGCCGCAGCAACGCCCGGGTGTCGACCGGGCGTCCAAGGAGCCTTTCGAAGCCCTCGAGGGGATTGCGCGAATTTCACTTCAGCCGCCATCCTCGCCCCCGCCTCGCGATTGAGGCCGCCGTCGCCGTCTTTCGCGGCAACCGTCCAAAACCAGTCTGCAGTGTCGGCGTCGAGGGCCTCGCTCCACAGGTAGGAGTAGTAGCCGGCGGAATAGCCGCCGGAAAAGACATGGTTGAAGTAGCAGCTTCGGTACCGGGGCGGGATCCAGGGGCTCGCGATTCCAAGCCTCTCGAGGGTCGCCTTTTCGAACTCTTCGACGTCGTCGGGGCTCTCGGGAAGGTCGGCGGGCGTGCGGTCGTGCCAGGCTTGGTCCAAAAGCACGGCCTGCAGCATTTCAGACATTTGGAACCCCGCGCCGAAGCCGTCGGCGGCGGACAGCGAGGCCGCCAACTCCTCCGGCATATGCTCGCCCGTGGCAAAATGCCGGGCGTAGTTCGACAGCACCTCCGGATGCCTGGCCCATATTTCGTTGACCTGCGAAGGGTACTCGACGAAGTCGCGCGGAACGCTCGCGCCGGCGGCGGAAGGCCATTCGACGTCGGAAAGCAAGCTGTGCAGAGCGTGCCCGAATTCGTGGAAGGCCGTCTCGACCTCGTCCCATGTCAGCAGCGCAGGCTCTCCCTCGGGCGGTCGTGTGACGTTGAGATTGTTGCAGACGACGACGCAGCCTCCCCCTCGGCGGGAAGCCTGCCGGATTGTGTGCATCCAGGCTCCGCCTCGCTTGCCGGCCCGCGCAAAATAGTCCCCCAGGAAGAGGCCTGCGAGAGTGCCGTCCTCGCGGCGAACCTCCCATATTTTGACGTCCTCGGCGTATCCGCGCAGGTCCGGCCTCGCGGCGAACGTCAGTCCGTAAAGCCTGTTCGCGGCGTAGAAGACGCCTCTTTCGACGACGTTCGTCAGCTCCAGATAGGGCACCAGCGCCTCGTTGTCGAGCTGGAACTGCTCGCGGGCGAGCGCGTCGCGGAAGTAAAGCCAGTCAGACGGGGCGACAGGGGTCCCGGCGTATGCCTCAAGCGCCTCGTGCTCGGCCTCGGCGTTGCGTTGGGCGGGTTCGACCATCGGCTCGAGAAGGCTGTGAATGGCCTGCGTCGATCCGGCCGTTTCCTGGGCGGCGACATACTGGGCGTAGGTGGAGTAGCCGAGGAGCTGCGCCTTTTCGGCCCGAAGGCGCGCGAGCGCGAGGACGATGCGGCGGGTGTCCGTCGCGGGGTCGCTCCCGTCGCCCCGGCTCGTCGAAGCCTCGAAAATCCGCTGACGGACGTCGGGGCGCGCGAGGGCGGATTGGACGGGCTGTTGAGTGGGAAGGCGGAGGACGACGAGGCAGGGCTTGCCTTTCGCCAGTTCCGGGTTCGATTCGGCGTCGGCCGCCAACCCGGCCTTTTGGGAATCGCTCAGGCCTTCGGCCTCCTCCTCCGTCAACGGGACCGATCCGGCAAGCTGGGCTTTGAGCGCCAGCTGCCCGAACTCGGTCGTCAGGTCCGCCGTCTCCTTGTTGATCGTGCGCAGCCGCTCTTGGGCGGCGGCGTCAAGGTGGCAGCCGTGGGCGCGAAACGCCTTAAGGCGCTCTGACACGCACCAAGCCGTTTCCGGGCCGAGTTCGGCCGCCGCCAGCGCCTTAAAGCGGTCGTACAGCCGCGAGTCGAGGTAGACGTCGTCTTCGTGCTCGACTATGAGGGGGTTGAGCCTGGCCTCGACGGCATGCCATTCGTCGCCGCCGACGGAGGCCGCAAACGTGTGAAGCACATCGACGGCCTCCTCCAAACGCTGGGTTTCCAGTTCGAGGGGAAGAAGCGTGTTTTCGACCGTTGCCGGAGCCTGAGACAACGCGATCGCTTCCACGAGCGCGCGATGGCCCTCGAGCTTCTCGCGTATGTCGGCTTCGAGCCGATCGGGGGCGACGTCGGCGAAATCGGGTAATCCAAAGTCCTCCATGGTCAGATTTTATCGATTCTGTGCGCCTGGACGGACTTCGCCGCCCGCCCGGGGGCGCGTATCCCGGTGCGAGCGGCGAAATCCTGCGTGAAAGGGGCTAAGCGTGAATACTAGCCCCGGTATGCCCAGGCCCGAACGTAGTCGACGACGAATTCGGTGGAATCTGCCGTCTTCCCCGGTTCAGGCAACCCCCAATAGGAGGAGCCGACCTGGACGTTGAGACGAATATTGAACTTGTCGGTTGTGAAGAACTTGTTCCATGTAGCTGAGCCCCAGGTTTTCTTCGTCACTTCGTGATACTTCCGCCCGTCGATGAAGAAGGTGATCCTGCTGGGCGTCCACTCCGCTGCCCATGTATGGAACTTTCCGTCGTTGAGATTGATGCTTTGGGAAGTCCACGCGTTCTTCTTCTTTCGTCCTTCGGGAGCCTGCAGCCCTCCGTGCCGGCCGGGTTGATAAACGTGCGCGGTGGCCTCGCTTCTGCCGTAGGGATCGACGTCCGTCTTGCCTTGGGCGGGCGTGCCGTAGGCCTCGAAGACGTCGATCTCCCCTTCGTTTCCCTGGCCGTCGTCGGGACGCAGCCAAAAAGCCGGCCAGACGCCGCGGGAATTGTTCTTGACCGTGGGAAGTTTGGCGCGCACTTCGAAACGTCCGTATTTTTGCGAGAACTTTCCGACCGTGTCGAGGTAGCCGCTGGAGTACCGGCGGGAGGCGTCGCGAACGTCAGCCTTGGCCAGACGCTTGGTGCGAATCGTCAGCCGCCCGTCGGAGACCTTCACATTCCGTTTACTCGTTACGGCTTTGTCCTGATTGAGCCGCCAGTTGTCCCGCACGTTCCACTTGGGCAGGGAGGCGTCATCGAAATTGTCGCTGAAAACGGGATTGCCCCAACCTTGAAGGCGGTCCGAACCTCCGTGTTCCGCCCCGGCGGCATTCGGTTTCACCGGCGAGCGGCCTTTGGCCGCTTCGATCGGCGGCGTCGAAGTGTGGCGACCGTTTCCGGCAGCCGACGCAACGTTTGGAGCGAGCACGGTCCCGGCAACGGCCAACATTGCGCAAACGGCCCTTGAGGCCCGACGAGGGATGGACATATCCCCCTCCTTTCAACAACTAACCGCATCGACCCGCGAAACAACAGAAAACGCAGATCGATTCGTCCGCTTCTTTACCCCAGTGACACCCGAACGACGCACTGGCTGCACTCTGTCAACTAGCTATCTACTATTCAACTGCCTTCTAGTATGAATCACACTATCATCAAACGTCAAGCACTTTCTGAAAAATCGACCGACGAGCTTCCCGACAAAACAAGTGACGACAAGGTTAAGTAAATCAAGGAGGTAACGGTCCTTTTTAAAGCGTCTCATTTTACTGTTGAGTATTATTATAACTAAACGACTGCACGACAGCCGGAAAATAACTGCTTGCGGAGCTGCAACGCCGCTTGCGTTCAACCGCCTTCACAGCGCCTCGACTTCCTTCAACTATCTTCCCCTGCCTCGTTCAACCGAAATTCGTCAAGGGAAAACATCCTTTACCGAGATTTCACGCTGAGGCCCCGGCCTGCCTTCCCCCAATCGCGGGAAGCTCGTCCTCTCAACAGAACGTCTGACGTCGGCCTTGCGCAGCACGATTCAGGGACGCGCTCCCCATATTCGTGCGCGCCTCTTTCTTTATGTAGTTGAAAAGGTTAACATTGACTTGTCGCCAGTAGATACGCCGCATGCAAATGCGGAGAACACGAGCGACGGCCTCCGAGGGCTTTTACGTGACGGGTCCGAAGAGGCAGGGGTCGGGACCGATTGGCCAATAGGGCCGTGCAGGCATCACCTCCCTTACCTGCACGGATTCCTCAATCGGGACCGCCCATCGGCGTGACAGCCGATCGGGGCCCGCCTTCTGTCGGGGCGGGCCCCGACTATGCCCGCAGGCCTTCCCGTTTGCCCCGGCATCTGGGGCTGGAACGATTTGGCCCGGCGTGCGCAACGACGTCAAAAGGCCAGCACGGCGACGTCGCCGGTTTTCCGACGTCCGGCGGCCGAGCTTCGACTGTCAAAATGCGACCGAAATTCCGGCTTTCAAGAGTGGGAGCCCTCGCCCGTCGACGTGACGGTGGTCAGAAGAAAGACGGCGTCTTCCAACGCGAGCACAGAGTGCCGTTCGTGGGTGAGAACCCATATCTCCCCGGCGGAGAACTCGCCCTGTTGGCTCTCGCCTATCTCGACCCGCACCTTGCCGACGAGGACTTGGAGCGAGGCGGCCGGAGGCGAGTTGTGGGCGCCGAGGCGAGTGCCTTCGCGCAAAGCAATGACAGTCTGGCGGAGCACGCCGTCGCGGGCGACGACGTCGGCGCTCTTGCCGGCTTGGGAAGCAAGGGCTTTGTCGAGGTTGGTCGCAGCGAGCGCGGTCAGGTCAGCCATGGCACGCGATTTACTCGTCTCGCTCAGCCAGGCCCAGGGCCGAGCGGATGTCCGGCGGACAGTAGTCGGGCCCCTTGAGCACCTTGCCGTCCTCGCGCAGAACCGGCTTGCCGTCCTCGCCGAGCTTGGACAGGTTCGAGCTTTGAATCTCGGCCAGAACGCTGCTCAGGGGGATCCCGAGCTCGAGCGCCATGCCGTAGACGACGTAGACGATGTCGCCCAAAGCGTCGGCCGTTTCGACGGTGTCGCGCGTGCCGTCGTCGAGCTTGCGCGCCTCTTCGAAAGCGGCTTCGATCCGTTCGCGAGCGGCCCGGCCGTACACCGCCCCCACGAGCTCGGCGAATTCCTCGGCCACGAGGGCCAGGCGCATGTGCACGCGCTCGCGGCCGGCGTCGGGGCCGTCTTCGACGACAGGCAGCGAGTAAACGTCGTGAAACTGGCGGACGAGATCCTCAGGGCGGTTCGGATCCCCGAAGCCGGGACGCCGTTTCGCAGGGCCGGTCCACGGCCCCTTGGGTTCGCGGGAATCGCTCGGCAGGAGGGATCCGATCACGACGTCGAAGGCCTTGCCCTTGTTCGACAGCATGCCCCGGGACACCCCTTCGAGGGTGAAACCGGCTTTCCATGCCACGCGCATAGACGGCCAGTTGGGCTCGCCGTCGCGTATCTCGCATCGCCACGTCAGCGCCTGCAACCCCATTGCCTCGAAGGCGAAGTCGCACACAGCCTTGAGAGCCTCGGCCGCATAGCCGCTTCCCCTTTCTTGCGGGGACATCCAGAAGCCCACTTCCCCGACCACGGAATCGGACCTTATGCCGATTATTCCGATCAACGGAGAGCGTTCGACCTCGGGTTGGCGCTCGACCTCGGGTTGGTGCTCGGCTGCGGAGGCGTCGTCTGTCAAATGGCATCCTTCGGCGAGGCGAATCGCCCAATTGGGCGAATGCCCCTGCCAGCCCGGTTTGGCCACGCTCTCAACGAAGAACTCGGCGGACTCGCGCGTATAGGGCGAGGGAACGGTCGTCCATTTTTGAATCTCGGGGTCCTGGCAGAGTTCTGCAATCGTGTCGACGTCGGACGCCTCGACCGGGGAAAGCACGAGCCTGGGCGTGCGGAGAGTTGCGAGTTCCATGGGTCAAAGACTACATGGCACGTGCGCATTAAGCAGCCGGCTGATCCAGGGAGGAATTCCCGGTGATCGAGGGCACATGAAACCCACTCTTTTCGCTTTGATTCGGGTAGAAAGGCATGGTAATCTCTTATCCGTTGTTCGGAGCCACAAGCTCCGTTCAACAACCTGCGCGGGTGGCGGAATAGGCAGACGCGCTAGCTTGAGGTGCTAGTCCTCGTATAGAGGGTGGGGGTTCAAGTCCCCCTCCGCGCACAAGCAAGAGGGTGCATCCCCACACCAGGGGATGCACCCTTCCGCATTATTGCGTTCTATATGCTTCTATTTGCCATTTCCGGCCGAACCTCCCTTTGTGCCGGCTCCTCCCTTTGTGCCGGCTTCTCCGTTTGCGCCCGAGCCTCAGTTTGCTCCCGCACCGCCCTTTTCGGCCGAGCCGTCACTCCCTGCCGGGCCGCCGTTTCTTGCTGAGCCGCCGTTTTTGGCTGAGCCATCGTCGCCGGCCGCGCCGCCTTTCTTTCCGTCCTTGGAATCGCCTGCGCCCGTCTCCTCATCGCTCTCTTCGACGATCTGGGCGTCCTCGACGGCGTCCTCCACCGTCGCAGCCAGCACCGATGCGGAGATTTCGTCGAGTTTGCGGACGAGCTTCTTGCGCTCGGCCGCCTGCTCGCGCCTGCTCATCGACTCGACGATGGGAATCGCGTGATCGATCCGTTCAAGCTCTTCCCGCCATTTCGCAGCTTGGCGTGCGACGTCGGACGTGTTGGCCGAGGCGTAGACGTATGTGACCTGCTCGTGGAGGACCTCGACGCGACGATGCAGGCCCTTTTTGTCGGACGGGCCTTCCTTCGCGCCGGCGACGGCACGGAAACGCTTGGTCATCGATTCGACCATGCGGGGGTTGTCTTTGACGAGCTTCCGCAGTTCGGGGCCGTACCGGACGACGGCGAGCAGCGCGGCGGGCCCCGCTTTGCGGGCAGCCTTGAACAGGATCTTGATAAGCGACATGTGCACAATTCTATGGGCAGGCCCCCGTTTCCCGTCTACGGCCGGGAATCTCCGTTCGTCTACGGCAAAGCTTCGCCTTTCGGGAATTGCGGGCTAGCGGAAGTCCCGTGACTTGGCTTGGACCGGAAGGGCGAGCGGCTCCAGAGCGTCGGCGACGAAGTTCATGGCGTCGTCGCCGCGTTCGACCATCCCCCTGACGACGAGGCCCTGGCTGCTCCTTGCGACCTGGCGGCATCGGTCCCACAGCCCTGTTGAGCACACGACGTTCAGGATTCCCGTTTCATCCTCCAACGAGATGAATGTGACTCCCGTGGCCGTCCACGGACGCTGGCGGTGCGTGACCACTCCCGCGACGCGCACCCGTTTGCCGACAGGCGTCTCCCCCAGGTCGGAGATTTTCAGGACCCCTCGGCCGGCCAGTTCGCCGCGAAGAAACTGCGTGGGATAGGACCCGGCAGAGACTCCGGTGCTGGAAATGTCCGCGATCGCGGCCTCCTGCTCGGTCATCTCGTCAAGGGCCGGGGCGGTGCCGATGCTCTCGGTTCCCGGGAGGGCAGGCTGATACCAGCCTTTTCCTTGAACAGTTTTGTCGGCGAGGGCCTGAGCCGCCCATATTCCCTCGCGCCTGCCCATTCCGAGCGCCCGCAGAGCCCCCGCGGCAGCGAGCGCCTCGAGCTGCCCCCGCCTCAGCCTGGCGCGCCTGGCCATGTCCGCCGCGTCGGCGAAAGGCGCATCCCGGCGGGCCTTCAGAATCCTGGAAACCGCTGCGGCGCCGAGGCCCCGAACGGAATCGAGGCCGAGGCGCACTTCCAGGTCCCCATGGGGATCGACGAGCCGCGCAAAAGCCGCGGCGCCGTCGCCGCACTCGGGTTCATCGCATTCCGTTTCGGCTCGTTCTCCGTCGCATTTCGCACCGTCGCGCTCTGCGGCATCGCGTTTCCCCACGCTCGCCTCGCCTAGCGAACGCACGACGCACGGGGAGGCCACGTGCACGCCGTGGCGCCTGGCGTCGGCCACAAGGCTCTGGGGAGAGTAGAAGCCCATGGGCTGGGCCGCCAGCATTCCGGCGTAGAAATGCTCGGGAAAGTGGACTTTGAGCCATGCCGAGGCGTAGACGAGGTAGGCGAAGGAGAAGGAGTGGGACTCCGGGAAGCCGAATTCGGCAAAGGCGTCGAGCTTGTCATAGATTTCCTCGCGGACGCCCGGGGGCACGCCCTTGGAGGCCATCCCCGAATACAGCTCGCTTTTGAGCTCGGACATTCGTTCGTGCGAGCGTTTCGCGCCCATCGCTTTGCGCAGCCGATCGGCTTGGGCCGGGGTGAAACCGGCGACGTCGATAGCTATTTGCATGAGCTGTTCCTGGAAGAGCGGGACTCCGAGGGTTTTTTCCAGGGCCGGCTTGGTCAAGGGATGCGGATACGTGACGGGTTCTCGGCCCCGGCGCCTTGCGAGGTAGGGGCTGACGGCGTCGCCCTGGATGGGGCCGGGGCGGATGAGGGCCACCTCAATGACGATGTCGTAGAAGCATTCGGGGCGCAGGCGCGGAAGAGTGGCCATCTGGGCGCGCGATTCGACTTGGAAGACGCCGACCGTGTCGGCCGCTTGGAGCAGGGTGTAGACGCGAGGGTCTTCTTGGGGAAGGTTGTGAAGCCCGAGGGGCTTCCCGTCGCTTCCCGTGATTCCGGCGTCGGTCAGTCGCGTGTACGACTTCCGCAAAGCCGTGAGCATTCCGAGCCCGAGAAGGTCGAATTTGACGAGCCCG
>NZ_DBHHEV010000053.1:0-17016 GCF_057238965.1 Peptidiphaga sp. | reverse complement strand
CGGCGCTTTCGGCGCCTGACGTTTCGTCGTTGCCACGTGCTGTCCTCCAGATTCGTTCTCTTCCCTCATGGATATGCGAAGCGGGCCGGCCTGCGGACCGCGGCGCGGGCCCCTCTATGGATCATACTGAGCAAAACGGATTCGCTCGAGCGTGTCCATCCTCGCTTTCCTCGGAATTCATGCCCCCATTCACCGAAACTGCGCGGTTAGTGAGATTTGCTGTAAGTTTACGGGGAGTACTCCACCGAGCGCGGGCCCACGCAGCGCGCTATTGTGGACGAGAACGTACACACGCAGCTTTCGACCAAGGGGAAGCATGGCCGCCACTTCAGCGTCTGTTTCATACCTCACCCTCGTGGTGCAGGGGGAGAGCCACGACGTCGTCGCGCCGGCGGGCTTGACGCTAGCGCAGATCCTCAAGATCCGCAGGGTGCCGCCGGACCTCGTGCCCTGCACAGTCGCCGGCGACAAGCTTCCCGGCGCCTTGGTGGTGGGCCGGGAGATCCGCAACGGGGCGCTCGTCATGCTCCAACCGCCCGGGCCCGACTTCCAAGTGACCCTCGAGGACTACAAGCCGAACGCCGCCTCGCCCGAAGCCGCCTTCTCCCCCGCCGTCTCGATTGTGGGAATGCTCATCTCCGTGGTCCTGTCGCTCCTCGTCTTCCTCAGGAGCCCGCTCGTCCCGGAATGGCAGGCGCTGACGGCGGCCGGAACGATGCTTCTCCTCGGACTGCTCTACTCGCTGCGCCCCAACATGGGGCATCCCGTCTCCGAAACCCTCGCCGCCGTCACCTGCGGCATGACGGCGGGTTTCCTGGCGACGGCGTCCAATCCCGACGACGCCAAGTATCAGGCGCTCGTCAGCGCCTTCGCGGCCGCCGGAATCCTCGCGGCGATGCGGTGGGCATGGCGCGGACGCAACGACGTCGCAACTGCCCGGGTGGCGGGAGACTGCGCGGCGCTCGGCCTCATCGTCTCCCTGGGCGGCCTCGCGTTCCTCATCCTCGGCGTCAAGATCGAACTGCTGCTGGCCGGCCTGTTCGGCCTGTCCGCGCCTCTCATCCAGGCGCTTCCAGGGTTTTCGATAAGCGTTCCCGTCGAAAGGCTCATCGACGAGGCGACCATCGTGCGCGAAGCCCGCTCCGTCAGGCACGCCGAGCCGAAGAAGCTCGACAAGATCACTCCGCAGGAGACGGCCGACCTCATCGCGGCCGGCACAGCCCGCAACCGCCTGTGGACGGCCATTCTCTGCTCGGCCGCCCTCGTCATGCTGCCGACGATGACCCGCGCCGCCCTGCGCGGAGGATGGCAGGGCGTCGTGGCGGGGGTCTCGATCGCCTTCGTCGCCCTGGCCTTCCTCCTCGTGCCGCGGACGGCGGCCGCGATATACGTTCGCGTCGTCCCGAGGGCGACGGTGGCGGCGATGGCCCTCTGCGGCGCGGCGTTCGCCGGCGCTCGGGGGTTCATAAAGGAGCCGGTGCCCCCCGTCGTCGTCCTCACGTGCGTCGCCTTCACCATTCTCCTTGTAAGCATTCCCATTTCCCGCGGCTGGAGGCCCCTTTCCTTCACCCGCATAGCCGATATCGTCCAAAGCCTCGCCTGCGCCTGGGCCCTGCCCCTCGCCCTCGCGGGAACGGGCCTCATCACCCTTGTTCGAACAGGGGGAACTTCATGATCCACCCATCCGCCGTCACGAATCGAGTGAGCGATGCCTGAGAGAAAAGAAAACTTCATTCGAGCGACCCTCATACACGAGGAGAAGCGGGCAGACATCCTTTTGCCCTCCAACATGCCGGTGGTCGAGCTCATTCCGAGCGTCGTCCGTCGCTTCGTCTCGGTGACTCCCCGAATGGTCTCGCGAGGATTCATCCTCACCACCCCCAACGGGCAGGTCGTGGATCAGTCCCTCACATTGAAAGCCCAGGGAATCAACGACGGCACGCTCCTCATGCTCTCGCCCAGGGTGAAGGAGATCGAGAAGAAGTACGACGATCCGATCGAGGCGGTCGCCGACGTCGTCAACGAGACCAACAGGCCCTGGACGGACTCCGACGCCGCCGGGGTGGCAACCGGGGCGGCCATAACGCTTCTCGTCGCCTCGGCGATCCTCCTGTGCATGGCGCGGCCCCTGGCGGGAATCTCCATACCGATCATCCTGGGCGGCATGGCCATCTTGCTGATCGGCGTCATCTGGGCGCTTCAGCGCGGCGAGCGGCACACCCACGCCGCGGCGCTCGCCCTCGTCTCCTCGGTGATCGTCGGGGCGTGCGGCTTCAGCGTGCCCAACCCGCCCGCCTCCTTCGGCCTCGACATGGCGCTTGGCGGATTCTGCTGCTCGATCGCGGCAATGTTGACGATGCCGCTGCTGAGCGAATGGAAGGAGATCATGTTCGCCCCCGCGGTGGCAGGCATCTCGCTGGGCGCCGTCGGAGGGGTCAACATGGCGCTCGCCGATTCGCATGAGCGCGTCGCCGTCGTCGCCACGAGCCTCCTCGGCATCTTCCTGCTCATTCTTCCCGGGCTGTCGATGCGTCTGAGCAGGCTCGACCAGGCTGACCCGCTTCTGGCTTCGGGCGGCGGAGGCCCGGCGGCCAATCCGGGCGCAAAGCGCGAAGCCCGGCCGATCAACCCGCGCGTGATCAAAGACCGCTACCTTCGCGGCCGCCGGGCGATGTTCGCGGCGCGATGCGGGGCGGGCTTCGCCCTTGCCGTCCTCACTCCGTTCACGGTCGCCAGCGGCAAGTGGGGCGTCGTGGTCATCGCCGGAATCCTGATCATTCTGACGGTCGGATCGCGAGTGCAGTACGCGAAGATGGACGTCATGTCGGAATACGTCATCGCCGTCCTCGTCTTCGCCATCGGATGCTCCTCGGTGATGATGCTCCACTCGCAGTGGTGGCTCGGCCTCGTCATCGTCCTGGCCGTCGTGGCCTCCATCCTCATCGCCTACGGCCTGGTCATAGGAAAGACCCCCCAGTGGCTGCGCCAGGCGGCCGACATGTCCGAGACGATTGCGGGAATCGTCCTCATTCCCGCCGCAGTTCTAGCTCTAAGGTTGTGGTGACGTGGCATCGACGAAAGACATCCTCGACGGGCAGCGTTTCAACCGTCAGCGCTTGGTGACGGCCTTCACCTCCGGAATGCCCGGAGGCCGCGAGCTCACCCCCATCCACCCGTGGAAAGGCATCATCGCGAGCCTCGTGATCACGGCCCTTGTAGTCGGCGGGGCGTGGATATCGAAGCTGTTCGCCCCGTCCCTTCCCGACGGCTGGAAGAACGGCAACCTCGTCATCAACTCGTCGAACGGCTCCCGGTACGTCTCTATTGAAGGAAAGCTCTACCCCGTTCTCAACGCCTTCTCGGCCCATCTTCTCTTTCCCAACCTCAAAACGATCACCGCGAACGACGACGCCTTGGCGACCGCCCCGCTCGGCCCGGTCGTCGGCATCCCGGGCGCACCGGACAAGGTTCCCTCTGCCGACAAGGTCAAAAACGCGGACATCAGCGCATGCATCGCGAGCAACGACTTCCTGTGGAAGGGCGTGAACATGAAAGAGAAGGTCTCCTCGGCGAACGGGGCGGCGCTTTTCGTCGAGAGCAACCACGTGAAGTACCTCATCGCAGGCGAGTATCGCTATCCCTTCAGAGAGGGCGAGGGCGAGAACCCGAAGGCCGAGCGCATCCTCGAAAGCTTCAACATCGACGACGCCAAGCCGATCCAGGTCAAGGCCGCGTGGCTCAACCTCTTCAAAGAGGGAGAGCCCCTCACTCCCCTCCAGATCGACGAAGGCAGGGGCAATGTGAGAGTCGAAGGGATCGATCGGGAGTACCCCGTCGGAACGATTCTCAAGGAGGCCGACGAAGAGAAGGGCACGAAGTACTATCTGGTCCGCAAGGACGGAAAGCTGCAGCGCATGTCGACGACGGCCTTCCACATGTACACGCTCTCATCCTCGGGCCGCGACGCCACCCCCTCGAAGATCAAATCCTATGAGAGGGGCCGGGCAACCTTCAACGACGAGAAGCTCATGCCCACGTGGCCCGAGGACATCCCCCGCCTCGTGAACAACTCGACGTCGAGGCCGTGCGCGCACGTCGCCACGGGGCAGAGCACAAGGCTCATGGTGAGCAACAGCATTCCCCGCCTCACCTCCGATCGCGTGGAGGTCGCCTCCCAGACGGGGGCCATCGTCACCCAGCCAGGCAACAAGGTAAAGCGCTACCACCTGATCGACGAGGACGGCCTCGCCTACGAGATGGACAACTTCGAGAAAACCGGCGAATCGCTGGGGTACAAGAACGTGACTCCGCTGGAGGCTCCGCCCGAGTGGATGGATCTGTTCAGCTCCGGGAAAGAGAAGACTCCGACGCTTTCCGTCGAGGCAGCATGGTCCACCGTCCCGGCCGACGCCCGCAAGGCGGCGAACAAGTGAGATCGAAGGGAGTGAGCGCAAGGAGCATGGACCGGAGAGAACGAAAAGCCTGGCGCTGGGCAGCGGCCTCGTCGGCCCTAGTCCTCGGCCTCAGCGGGCTCGGGGCAACGGCTTCCGCACAGGTCAGGGCTTCCGCACAGGTCAGGGCTTCCGCACAGGTCAAAGGACCCGCTCCGATGTGGTTCGACAGGCAGAACTGCGAGAAGGATTCGGCCAAGAGCTACCACCCCAAGGACGAAGAAAGGAACGCGATCGGCACCTACGCGCTCGATCTGACCGAGACCCACAAGCTGACCAGGGGCAAGAAGGCGACGATCGCGCTTATCGACACCGGAATCGCGACGAACAACAACAACCTCAACCCCGCATTGACCGGCGCGAGCTTCGGCGCGGGGATCGACCTCACGGGGGGCAACAACTTCAGGGTCGACAATGACGGACACGGAACGGCCGACGCTTCCATCATCGCCGCCCAGCCGGGCAAAACGAGGTCCTTCAGCGGCGTCGCCCCCGAAGCGACGATCGTCCCCGTCAAGGTGGCCAACGAAGAGCCTCAGGAGGACGCCGGCGCGTCAGCCATAAAAGCCTACAAGCAGAGCTTGGCCGCCAACCTCATCAAGGGGATCAGCTGGGCGGCCAACAACTCGTCCGTCGACATCATCGCCATACCCATAGCCGGGGACTCAAGCGCGAGCAACGACGCCCTCAAGAAGGCCACGGAAGACGCGATAGCCAAGGGCAAAGTGGTCGTCGCCGCCGCCGGGAACTCTGAAAACCGACGCGGCGGGTCCTCTTCGCCCTCGGCCACTTCGACGTCCTCGTCAAACTCCTCCGAGAATATGCGCTACCCTGCCGGATACGAGGGCGTCATCGGCGTGACCGCGGCGGATTCGCAAGGAAACGTCAACGAGTCCGTCGTCCATTCGGACGCCGTCAAGCTGGTTGCGCCCGGCCAGAACATGATCGTGGCCAACGGGGCGACGGGCATCTGCCTGACCTCCACGCAAGCCCCGAGCACCAGTTATGCCACCGCCTACGTCGCCGGCGTCGCGGCCCTCGTCAAAGCCCGCCACCCGAGTGAAAGCGGCAGGATGATCACGTATCGTCTGCTGTCTTCGGCCAACCGTGCGAGCGCGGCCAGTTCGAACAAAGAACGCGGCTGGGGGTTCGTCAATCCCTACGGCGCAGTCACGATGGTCGACGACGGGCAGATTCCGGGTCCGACCTCGCCCGTCATTCAACGGCTCAAACCGGTTCCCACGGTGGGCTCCGACGTTCCCCCCAAGCCGCACGATCCGCAAGGCAACGGCCGCAAAGCTGGAATCATCTGGGCCGGCGCAGGCGTGGGACTGACCGTGGTGCTGCTCATCTTGGCGGCGGGGCGCAGCAGAATGGCGCTCAGGCCGCGCAAGGCCGACGACGCGGACAGCGCCAAAGACTAGCCGCGCAGAAAAGCGGCGGTGGAGCGGATCTCTCCGTTCCACCGCCGCTTTGGCTTACGGCGTTCTCACTTGCTCGGCTCAACCGACGCCGAATCGCCGGCCCCGACCGCTTCTAGACTCTCAGTCGAATCGCCACGCCTGCCTGACTCCAGGAAGGTGACGGCCCGGCCGGGGTCGTAGCTGGAAACGACGTTCTCCTTCGCGGGAAGAAGGCCTTCGATCCCTTTGCCCTGCGTTTCCTGCGGGCTCTCGTCGCGCCTGAGACGGCGCCCGACCAACCGGCGCAGAATGCTCGAATCCTTGCGCTGCGATTCGGCCGACGTCGAAACGCCGCTCTCACTCTCGGAGGCCTTCTCCTGAGGCAGGGGCTCGTTCAGCTCGAGGGAGACCTTCACCTCGCCGTTTTCGACTTTGGCCACGATCGAGGCGGAGAACCTCGACATGACACGGTACAGGGTTCCCGACGCCCGCGCGGTCACCGTGAAGGTGCGCACGGCGCCGCGACGCGCGGCTTTCCTCTTCGGACGCTTGGACGCCTCCGCCATCTTTTGGGCGGTGACTGCCGCGCTGCCCGTCACGGGAACACGGCCTTGCGTGCCGAGGGCGCCGTGCGCCCCGCCGACCGCGAGTGCGCCGCCGATCCCGAGCCGTGCGCCGGCCAAGCCCCTCGTCGGAGCCTTCGTCCGGCGCGGCAACCCGGTGGCCGAACGACGCGCCTTCGAGTTTCGAGTCTCGCTTGCGGCGTTGCGGGCCGCCGTCGAGGCCGCCCGAGCGGAGCCCGTCCGGCCGGCCGTGCCCGCGGTGCGAGACGCGCCCATCCCGTCTGTGCGATTCTGCGTCGAGGTCTTCGCCCGCTTGGCGGTGGTCGCCCCCTTTAGAATCCCGGAGCTGCGTGTCTGCGTCGAGGCCTTAGCCCGCGCCGCGGTGGTCGCTCCCCTCGTGATTCCCGGCGTCCGAGCGGAAGACGAGCCGCTGACCGGCCGAGCCGCGCCGCTGGCGCCGCCGAGTCCGCGGGACGCCGTCGCAGAGGCTTCCGCACGCGCCGCAGTGGTCGCTCCCCTCAGGATTCCCGACCCGCTTCCAGGCGACTGAACCCGCATCGTCGCGCCGGAGCGCAAAGCCGACGAAGCCGACTGCGGAGCGGAGGCCATCTGAGCCGCCTTCGCCGCCTGGTAAAGCTTGTAACTCGCGGCAGCGGCCCCGCCCGTCGCGGCCGCGGCCGTGGCCATCGGGTTGTACACGGCAGGCGAATGCAGCATCGAAGGCTGAGAAACGGCGTGCCCGGCCTGCACGCTGGGCATCGAGTAGTGCGAGGACTGCAGGGAGAGCCCGCCGCCGTCCACGCGCGACCCGGAATGCCACTCGGTGGCGGACCTCGTGGGCCCGGTCGCCACGGGCTCCGAACTCGCGGGAGGCATGAAGAAAGACTTCACCTGATTGAACAGCTTGACCGCCTGGTCGAACTTTTGGAAGGCGTCCTGCACCTCCTCCACCGAGGGCAGCTTGACCTTCAACTTCGACTCGACCTCCTGCTTGAGGCCTTCAAGCTGGGCGAACGGAGGAAGCTTTCCCATGGCGTCGAACGTGTTCACGTCCAACCCCTTGAGCACGGCAAGGGCCTGAACGTCGAGCACGCCCATGGCGGCCTGGTGCACCGCATTCGCGTGCGCCACAATCATGGGCGCAGCGACGGGCCCGGCGGCGGGGGCCATGGCCACCGCGCTGTCGCGGGCGGCGTTCGCGGCATCCACGTTCTTTCTGATCTCGCCGTACTCAAATTGCGCGCGGCGCCCAACCTCGACAACCTGGCGGCGCGCCGTGGAGACCCGCTTGATGCCGTCCGAATGGTCGACGACCCTCGCTTGAAGCTTGTCGAGATTCTCCCGGGTGGTGTCCGCCATCTGACCCTCGAAACCGAGCTCGCCGGCGATCGACCGCGTTCGCATGGCGACGGTTTCAAGATGCTGCGCCACCCGGTCCAAACCGTCGGAAATGGCGTCGTGCGCGGCAGGGGCCCACGGCCCGATCAATCCCAGCTTTTCAACGTGCGGCGTGGTCATCTGACATCACCCTTTCTTTTGGCCGGCTTCGCCGGATTCCTGAGACGCGCCGTCGGAGCCGAGCGTTGCCTGCTCGCCTGCGGCCATCGAACTCTCAGCAGACATGGAAAACTCGCCGGACGTCGAAAACTCCCCCGACATGGAGAACTCGGCGGGCATCGAGTTCCCTCCAGACGTCGAACTTCCCGACGACGTCGAACCCTGGCCGCTCGCAGAGTTCTGCGAGCTTCCCGAGCCTTGGGCGTCGCTCGAGCCTTCTCCGCCCATGAGCGACTGCCCGAGGTGCACAGCCTGCTTGATTCGCGACAGGAACTCGGGGGTCTTATAGGCGAAGTTGGCCGAAGCCTGCGCCAGCGTGTCGAGAAGGTGCACGTACTTTCCCTGGTGGGTGTCGTCCGCCCCCAGGGACTTTTCCAGCGCTATCCGGAGGTTGGCGATCACTTCCGTATATTGCTGGGATATGTTCGTCAGTTCGCCGTCGATCACTTTCATGGTCGCCCCAAGCGGGACGGAGAACTTGTTGACTTCGCTCAGAGCCGTCCACATCTCCGAAATGTCCAGATTCCCGAAGGCGACCTTGGCCTTCGCGAAATCGTCGGACGTGCTTTTCAGATCGTTGATCCTCTGCGAGAAGATGCTCTCGTCGAGTTTGAACATGGTCATTGTTTCTCCCTTCTTCAATTTCCATTTCAATCGGCATCCCGGTCACGTCCGCTTTCTAAGCCGTGCATCGCCACGCATTCCCCGCCGCGGTTTGGCGAGCGCCGACAGCACGGCACCGCACCGACAAATCGCTGCAGTTCGACACGCATCGGCCGCACTCCCCGCACATGCGCATACGGGGCGCCAACCGCACATTCCTTCCCACACCACAAACAGAGACATGAACGACAACAGAACCGAACGGGACTCATACCAGCCTACTCTGGGTAAACCTGTATTTCCAGAGACTTCGGAGGTCACTTCTCCCCAATTTCCTCCCCACCCGCCTTTCATCCCTCAACGGACGAAAAACTCTTGCAAATTCGGCGTTCTCCTCCCCCGCCACACTGGCGAAACCCCGTTTACCGCAAAGAAGTGCCGCACGTCATGCGCACATTCTCTCCCCAGGCGCTTGCATCAAGGTTTTTCTGCGAGTATAAGCGGAAAAGTCGACATTCATGCAACCGTAAGATACAGTCGTCCCCACAGTCCGAAATCCAATGCTGCCCGGAGAGATCCGCACGCACGGGCGTTCGCCGCGCCTTTCCGCGAGGGCCGTCGCACAGTGTCTCGACGTCGGCTAAGCCTTGCCTGATCGTCGATACGTTAAGATTGGACTGCCTCACAGCGGGTCAAACGCCCGCATAAAACGGCCAAACACCCGCATAAAACGAACGGAGTACACAATGGGCATTTTCGACAAGGCCAAGGACGCTCTCCACAGCGAGGGCATCGAAGAGAAGTCCGACGCCGTCCTCGACAAGGTTGAGGACTTCGCGTCGAAGAAGCTTGGGGAGGACAAGGCCGAAAAGGTCTCAAAGGTGCGCGACGCCATCGACCGTCACATCGGCGACGAATGACGCCGCAGCTATGACGGGCGTCGAGGCGCGGCCAGAATCGCCCGGCTGCGGCCGTTTCGCCCCCTCGCCCACCGGGGACCTCCACCTCGGCAACCTCCGCACGGCGCTGCTCGCATGGAGCCTGGCCAGGCAAAGCGGGAGAGGCTTCCTCATGAGGATGGAGGATCTTGACGCCCGCTCACGGCCCGAGTTCGTTTCACGCCAGCTGGCGGACCTCGAGGCCGTAGGCGTGGAATGGGACGGCCCCGTCCTCTTCCAATCCGCGAGATTGCAGCACTATCGCGACGTCGTCGACGATCTCTCGTCGCGGGGCATGCTGTACGAGTGCTACTGCACCCGACGCGACTTGGCCGAGGCGCCCTCGGCGCCGCACAGCCCTCCAGGCGCATATCCGGGCACGTGCCGCGGCCTGAGCGAGCGCGAGAGGAGCGAGCGGCGCGCGGCTCTGACGAATCGGGGCCCCGCCCTTCGGCTGGCCGCCCAGGCAGGCAGCGTCGCCGTCGTCGACGCGGTGTTCGGGCTGTACACGGGAACGGCGGACGATCTCGTCATTCTGCGCGGCGACGGCGTTTTCAGCTATAACTTCGCCTCGGTGCTCGACGACGCCGCAACGGGCGTGACGCAGGTTGTCCGCGGCGACGACCTGCTGCCGTCGACTCCGCGCCAGGCGCATTTGCACGAGCTCCTCGGCTTCACCCTGCCCGAATACGCCCACGTGCCGCTGGTCGAGAACGCCGAGGGCGCGAGGCTGGCCAAGCGCGACGGCGCCGTGACAATGGAGGCGTTGAAGGGGTTCGGGTGGACGCCGGCCGACGTCGTCGAACTGCTGGGGGCGAGCCTCGGCATGGGGCATCCGCGCACCGCGGCCGAATTCGCCGACCTTTTGCGCGTCCCAGACCTTCGGCGCCCCGCCTGGCGCATCGATCCGGCGATCCTGGAGAGCGGCCCGACGCCGGAGACGTTCAAGGAACTCACCGCCGCAGAACCGGCGCAGACCGGCAAGCCAGCGCAGACGGCCAAGCCCCGGCAGGCGCCCGCGTAAGGCAGCCGCCTCAGCGCCGTCCATACGGGACGCCCCCGCACAGCCCGCCCTCCGCCTCCAGCAATCTTCCTCCCGCAGGCGTCATCTGCGGATGGCGGCGACGGTGTCGCGGCGATCCCCGTTCCAATCGCCCGCGACGATCGAATCGCTTGCTCGGCCGAACGAGAACGCCGTCTCGGCGGGCCCTCCCTTCGTCGCATTCGTCGCGAAGAGAATGTGCCCGCGCCTGACCGACACCGTGTCGCGGCCGTCGCCGTCCCAATCGCCCACAAGGGGAACGTCGCCCGTGCGGCCGTAGCGGTAGGCGACGTCGGCCTCGCCTCCGCCGAGCGCATTCCTCAGGTAGACGCCGTTGCCGCGCCGCACGCCGGGAGTGGCTTTGCCGTCGCCGTCCCAATCGCCCACGAGCCCGGCGTCGCCCTCTCTCCCGTAAGAAAAGGAAACGCTCGCCGGCCCCGAGCGGGTCAGATCCGTTTTGGCCGCGAACAGACGCCCCTTGTGGAGAACGAGGTCGTCTTTTCCGTCGCCGTCGACGTCGCCGACGAGAATCTCGCCGGAGTCCGCCCCCTCGAAGGCCACCGTGGAGGTTGCGCCTCCGCTGCGATTGACTCCATAGAGGGTGAAGGCCGCGCCGTTGCGCACGCCGAGGGTCGCAATCCCGTCGCCGTCCCAGTCCCCGGCGATCGCCTCGCCGGGCTGGGCGATGACCATGCCCAGCTTGGCCCGGTGCGTGGCCAGATCGTCGACGAAGTAGGCCGTGCACGTCCCCGACTCGATGCAGGGGTCGGGGATCGGCTTGGCGGCGTCCGGATCGGAGGGGCGCGGACCAGGGGGCTGAGGCGCCTTCCCCACGTTGACTCCGACCTTGACCGGGTCGTGGTCGGACGAGCGGAAGGGGCCGCCGTCCCACAGCTGCTTGACGTTGTAATTGTTCCGCGAATATTCGAAGGCCGGCGATTCCATCGCGTTGACGCTCCACACGTCAGCACCGGCCACTATGCGGCGGGCGGCGTCGTTCGCCAAAACGTGGTCGAGAGAGCCGACGGCACCGCCGAACTGATACGAATGGTCTGCGCGCCCAATCGAATCGCGGACCTTGGAGTAGCCCGCGTCACGCAGCGCAAGAATCGGGTCCTCCGCCGAATACGAGTTGAAATCGCCCACCAGGAACGTCGGGCGGTTTCCGTACTGCTCCTTCGCCCACTGCGCCAGCGCCTTCGCCTGGGCCGTGCGCAGGCGGTTGTTGTTGCCCTGATAGGGATCGCTGTCATTCGGGTAGGCGCTCGCGAGGGACCCTTTCGACTTGAAGTGGTTCGCCACGACTGCGAAGGCCTCGCCGCGGGGCGCGCCGGCGGCGTCGAGCGCGCGCCACTCTTGGCCCAGCGGTTCGCGGGCATATCCGGCGAATTCCTTGTTTCCCGTCAGAATGCGGGACTCGCCCACCGGCTCGACTTTGCCTTTCTGGTAGACGAAGGCGAGGCGTATGACGTCTTCGGAGGCGGGGACCCTCGACGGCGAAGGAACATACGCCCACTGCTCGCGGCCCGCGCGCTCGTTCAGCGCCTTGACCAGGGCCGCGAGCGAGGCGTCGCGATCATGGCCGAATTTAGAGGAGGTCTCGATCTCCTCGAGCGAGACGACGGAGGCGTCGAGGCCCGCTATGGCCGAGACGATCTTCTGCTGTTGCCTCTCGAACGCCGCCTTGCTGTAAGCCCCCCGCACGTCGCATCGATTGGCGGTGACGGGGTTGCCCTCGCGGTCGTCGTAGGACTTGCACCCGGCCTCCGATTCGCCGAGGTCGGTGAAGTAGTTGAGGACGTTGAACGAGGAGACGGTGACGTCGCCTCCCACTTTCTCGGGCGCGGCCTTGCGCGTGTTTTCCACCTCGACGTACTCGGAGGACCTGTCTCCCGTTTCCTCGCCCGTCACCGGGGAGACGGGCTGAAGGTTCCATTGCTTGCGAAAGTCAAGGACTGCGGGCCTCTTCAGCGAGATCGCCGATCCGACGCGCGCGGGGCTCTGCTGCGACAGATACGGCAGCGGGACTTCGGGATGCGCGTTCTTCGCCCCCGTGTAGGCCCACGAAAGGCCGTCGTCGAGGGTGAGCGAGCGCGCCGCATTCGCCGCCGAGAGCTTCTCGATCTGCTCGCGGTCGGCCGTGGGGTTGAAGACGTCGGAGGGCTGGCGCAGCGGCTCCTCGCCGAAGGCCACGCCCAGCTGGCCGTAACGGTTGGTTTCGTAGTTGTTTGAGATCGTCATGCGGGCGCGAACGTCCACGAGCATGCCTTCGAGGGCCTCCTTGCCGACGTCGTCGGGAACCGCCGTCAAAGGGACGGGGACCGGCGGGGCCGCCTTCTCGTCCAGCTTGGAGAAGCTGGACGCGTTGATCTCGGTCAGGCCGTGGAACTCGGTCACCTTGCCCTTGACTTCGACGTACTCGCCGCTTTTCACCGAGGAAGCAAGCCGGCGCGAATGGACGAACAGGCCGTCGGAGGCGCTGCGGCGGCCCGCTCCCCCGCTCCCGGGGGTTTGAATGTAAGCGCCGTCGAAGCCCCCGGTCGGATACACGGCGGTCACCACGCCGCGGGTCGTCGCAGTCTGCCCCGCGAGCGGGCTCGCCTGGCCGGTCCCTTGAATTTCAGATATGGCGATTGCGCCGTTTGCCGGGGCCGTCGCCCCTTCGGCGGACGACGTCGCCCCCAGCCCCAGCGCCCAAGCGAGCGCGAGCGCGCCAGCCGTACGCGCCGCCGTACGTCCCGTCATCGCGACGTCCATCTATTGTTCCCTTCTTTCCCCGCCTTCCGCGAGGCGGCGTGACCAGATTGCGACCAGGATGCAACCAGATTGTTACAAGACTACTCCCGACATCGCGAGAAGGCCGGGTCGTGGCGGGCATTGCCGCAAACTGCCCCCGCCGTGGGGACCCGCGTCGGCGCGCCAGCCGTCCTCACCGCTCGAAACCGTACCTGCGCAAACGCCGCCGCGCGCTCTTCGTCCCCTCGGACTGCAGGGCGAGCAGCGTCGCGTAAATGCCGCCCGTGCGCGCAAGCTCCCGGGGAGCGCCGATCTCATCGACCTTCCCGTCTTTGAGCGTGACGATCGTGTCCACCTCCGCGATCGTCGAGAGACGGTGGGCGATGATGATGCTTGTGCGACCCTCCATGAGCGATTCCAGCCCGGCCTGGACCATGCGTTCGGAACGCGTGTCGAGCGCGCTCGTCGCCTCGTCGAGAACCAAAATGTCTGCGTCCTTGAGGATTGCGCGGGCCACGGCGATTCTTTGGCGCTGGCCGCCGGAAAGCTTGAGGCCGCGCTCGCCGATCACCGTCTGATAGCCGTCGGGAAGCCTGCGGATGAACGAGTCGGCGTTGGCCCGCTCCGCCGCGTCCACCACGTCTTGGCGGCTCGCCTCGCTTCTGCCGTAGGCTATGTTCTCCTCGACCGTCCCCGAGAAGAGCGAAGCGTCCTGGAAAACGACGCCGATTTTCCGGCGCAGCTGCGCCACCGGGAAGGCCGACGTCGGACGCCCGAACACGCTGATCCTTCCCGACCGAGGCTCGTACAGGCCCAGAAGGAGGGAGGCTAGCGTCGATTTGCCGCCGCCCGATTCGCCCACGAAGGCGAGGCGCTCGCCCACATGCACGTCGAATGACACGTCCCGCACAACGTCGTCGCCGTCCCCGTAGCCGAAATAGACATGCTCGAAGCTGACCGCGGCTTTCGATGCAGGCTTCGACGCGGGGCCGGCGCCGCCCGCCTCCGCGTCTGCCGCGCACGCGTCGGTGCCGGCAGGCTCTTCAGCGTTCTCGGTCGCGTCGGCGCCGTCGCCCCCGGTCAGCGGCCTCACGGCAGCGTACTCCCGCACGGGCTTGGCCAGGGCGCCTGCTTTCTCGGCCTCGGCGATCTCGCCTTCCACGGCAGGCCGGGCGTCGTTCATCTTCTCCATGACGGCGAAAAAGTCGCGGGAGCCGGCGACGGCGCGCTGAGACGTGTCCACGATCCAGCTCAGGTTCGCAATTGGCTGGCGGGCCATTGCGACGAGCTGGACGAGCACCACCATGTCTCCCACCGAGAATGAGCCGCGCGCGGTGTTGACGAAGATGATCGCATAAACGGCGAAGAACATGAGGCCCATGAAGCTGCGGCGGATGAAGTCCATCGTGTGCCAGTAGCGCGACTGCCGTTCCGTCAGGGTCACGGTCTCGCCGAAAAGCGAGGCGAAGCTCGTCAACTCGCGCAGTTCCTGAACGAAAGACTTGACCGCCTTGATTTGGCCGATCACTTCCATGAAGCGCCCGCTGGCCCGGTCGGTCTTTTCGTTCTTCTGCCTTTCGTAGACCTGCCAGCCCTTCGACGTGAGCATCGTCAGCCACAGATACACGGGGAAGACGAGAAATAGGAGGACGGCGAGCCAGGGAGAGTAGATCGCGGAGATCACGAGGACCGCGACCGTCGTCAGCAAAACCGTGAAGAGGGAATTCGAGAACATCTTCGCGAAATTCGTCGCCTCGGCTATCGAGCGGTTGAGGCGGGAGGTGATCGTTCCCGTCAGCTCGTCGTCGAAATAACTCTGCGGCAGGGCCAAGAGTTTGCGAAAGTATCGGCTTGAGAGGGTGGCCCGCATCTTCTGGCTCATGACGTCGCCGTAGTAGTTTCCGACGGAGACCGCGGCGGTCGAAAGCAGGTCGATGGCGAAGAAGGCGGCGGCGAGCCACACAACTTTCCCGGCCGCGCCCTCCTGCCCCGATCGGACGGCGTGGACGATCGTGTCCGCGGCGTTGCCGATGACGAAGGGGCCCGCAATGCCCGCCAAAGCCACCGCGACCGAAGACACTCCGACGATCGCGTAGTACGGCGCAAGGTTTTTCGTGAAGCGCAGAAGGCGCACGAGACTGCTCATAGTTCCCTCCCAGGCTCTGCCTAGGCCAACACTACAGCTTCGGCGAGATACCCTTTGCCCATGCGCTGCCGTTACTTGGAGTCCGACCTGTGCCATTCGTGCACCCGGGCGAACGTCGCCTACGCCGAACAGCTTGCCGCCAAAGACGCGGCCGTTCGCGCACTCCTTGAGCGGTCCGCCCGCGCGAAAGGCGCCGCGGCCCCCGAAATCGAATGGGACCCTCCCTTCGCATCTGCCGAGGAGGGCTTTCGCAACAAGGCCAAGCTTGCCGTCGGCGGCACGCTTTCAGCCCCTACCCTTGGAATTCTCGGATCGGACAAGCGCGGCATCGACATCGCCGGCTGCCCCCTTTACGAGCCGGCCGTCGCCTCCGGCATCGAGCCTTTGCGGGAATTCATCGGCTTGGCCGGTCTGACGCCCTTCGACGTCCCAAGCGGCCGCGGCGAGCTCAAAAGCCTCATTCTCACCGGCTCGCCCGACGGCGAGCTCATGGTCCGCTTCGTTCTGCGCTCCACCGAATCCCTCGTCCGCATCCGAAAGCACATGGGCCTGCTGCGTCAGTGGCTTCCCCACATCGCCGTCGTCTCGGTCAACCTCCTGCCCGAAAGGAAGGCGGTGCTAGAAGGAGAGGAGGAAATCCTCCTCGGCCCCGAGCAGTCTCTGCGCATGGATTTGGGCGACGTCGTCCTTCGCCTTCGCCCCCAGTCCTTCTTTCAGACGAATACGCGCGTGGCCGTCGGGCTCTATCGCCAGGCGCGGGAGTGGGTCGGCCTCCTGTGCGACGCCGAAACCTCGGAATCGGCCGATTTGGAGGCTCGAGGCCCGGAGCCGGCGGCTTCGGCCTCGACTGGCGGACGGCCGATCGAGCTGTGGGACCTCTACTGCGGAGTCGGCGGCTTCGCCTTGCATTGCGCGGGCCCGGGCCGCCGCGTGACCGGGGTGGAGCTTTCCGCCCAAGCCGTCGAAAGCGCGAGGGCGTCGGCCGCGGCCGCAGGAATCGACGCCGACTTCATCGTCGGAGACTCTCTGTCTGCCGCGCGCGAGCTGGGCTCCGCCGACGTCGTCGCAGTCAACCCGCCGCGTCGAGGAATCGGCGACCTCGCCTCGTGGATCGACGCCTCGCGGATTCGATTCGTTCTCTATTCGAGCTGCAACCCCGCGAGCCTGGCGGCCGACGTCGCCAACATGCCGAGTTTCGCACCTGTCCGCGCCCGGGTCTTCGACATGTTTCCTCACACCGGGCACACGGAGACCCTCGTGCTGCTTGCTCGCAGGCCGAGGCCGGGGCCGCAATGTCTCCCACACCACTCGAGGAGCAGTTCTTGAAACTTTCCTACCTCGGCAGATTGCCTTGAAATGACAGGACTTCTTCACGCGCGACACTGTGTCGCGCGAAGATCCACCCGTAGGTGGAGGGATGGCCGGGCCGGCGGCTCGTAGGCTTATTACCAGAACCGGAGATACAGCGGTTAACCCGCTGGCCCACACGCTCACCTCGGTCTCAACTCGACATACGTTTAAGTTTTCCGGTTGAGAGATACGCACTCACCGCGTAACGGGGCGGGGCCGTATGAACG
>NZ_DBHHEV010000052.1:0-17109 GCF_057238965.1 Peptidiphaga sp. | reverse complement strand
GCGCTTCCCTGACACGGAAGAGGTCACTGGTTCGATCCCAGTATCGCCCACCACGGCCCCGGAGCAATCCGGGGTTTTTGCATATGCGGTCCGACGCCGAAACGCCGGGCCGCTCGAAACCGCCGGATCGCTCGAAACCCGCCGACCTCCTCCGTGCACGGTTTCCCGAAGCCGACCTGCCGACCTTTCTCAGCCGCGCCTTTCAGACTTCGTAAGCCTTGCCGGTGAGAGTCTCGACGGCAAGGCGGCCCAAGGCGTTGGCGGCCAGCGGACTGTCGCCGGTCAGGAGGAGGCGGTCCCGATGGGTCTGCCCGCTCACGCCTTCGTTGACGATCGTCAGCCCCTGCCGCCTGAGGCGCTCGCCCAGCTTCCATGTGAGCCGGCCGGGCAGATAGCCGCTCTCCACGAGGGCGCCGACGTCGAACGAATCAGGGAACGCGCACAGGGAATAGCCGGCGAAATAGGAGGCGCCGCCCTCGTCCACCGCGGCGCACAGCGCTGCGGGCCCATGGCATAGAGCGATGACCGGCCGCTTGTTTTCCAGCGCCCAGACGAGGACGTCTCTGACAGCTCGGCTGTCGGGAATGCCGCCGCCCATGGCGCCGTGACCTCCCGGAACGAAGACGGCGGCGTAGTCTGAATCGGGGCCGAGCTCGGCGGCGACGTCCGCGAGGCGACGGGGCTTGAGCAACGCCGGGAGAAGCTCCTCGTAGCCCGCCTTGACCGCCTCGTCTTCCGCTGGCATCGCCCACATCTCCAACTTTGCCATGTTCCCGGAGAGGGTTGCGACCTCGATTTCGTAGCCGGCCGCCCGCAGGTGCATGAGCGGCACCAGCGTTTCGACGGGGTGGTTTCCGGTGGAGAAGAGTCCGCCGTCGGTGGGCAGATAACGCTCGTCGACGGCGATCGTGAGAATCTTGCGGGGCCCGGAGGCAACTCGCGGCGCTCCGGCCGCGCCGTCGAAATCGGTTTTCTTGGACACGGATTGTTCGATCGAATAGTCCGAGGGGAAGAATGCGTTGTGTTCGGCCCGATCGGGGACGGGAGCCTTTGAAACTGACATGCGTCGACCTTTCGTTGAGGCGGAATCGGACGCTTAATGGCGCCTGACGTTTGGGTTGGATGGAAGGCGAAGTCTCTCGCAATGGACTTGCCCTGCAGGGCTCGCAATGAACTCGCCCTGCAAGGCTCGAAATGGACTCGCTCAAGCAAAGCTACGTCATCGCCGTCGTCGTTTCGAGCAAATTGCCGCTCTGTTCTTCGACAGCGATAGAGCTTTTCAACCGATCGGTTTCATGCAGGCGATTTGGGCGCCCGTCGCCCTCTTCACGCCGTCCGTCCGCTCTCGGCGGGTAGTATTGAGCCTGCGTGCCCGGTATGTGCGCTCAATTTTGACGTTTAAGGAGTATACGTGCCCGTCAACCTGTCAATCGACGGAAATGCAACGGCCATCGAAGGGCCGCGTTCGGGGATTGAGTTCTTCGCCGACCGCAAGAACGTCGTCGCCCTGAGGGTCGACGGCGAACTCAAGGACCTGGCGACGGATCTCGCGTCCCTTCCCGAGGGCGCCGTCGTCGAAGGCGTCGACGTTTCAAGCGACGACGGTTTGAACATCCTCCGCCATTCGACCGCTCACGTCCTCGCACAGGCGGTCCAGCAGATCTTTCCCGACGCCAACCTCGGAATCGGCCCGTTTATAGCGGACGGTTTCTATTACGATTTCGGGAACATCGACGCCGTGACGCCCGAGCTTCTGCGCGACCTGGAAAAGCGGATGAAGCGGATCGTCAAGGAGGGGCAGACTTTCCGCCGCCGCGAGATCGCGGACGCCGACGCGGCCGCCGAACTGGCCGGCCAGCCCTACAAACTCGAGCTCGTCGGCACGAAGGGCGCCGGGGCCGAGGGCGCCTCCGTCGAAGTCGGCGGGGCCGCACTGACGATGTACGACAATTGCTCGCGCGACGGCTCCGTCGTGTGGACCGACCTGTGCCGCGGCCCGCACCTGCCTTCCACGCGTCTCATTGGGAACGGGTTTGCGCTGACGAAGGCCTCCGCCGCGTACTGGAAGGGCGACCAGGCGGGCGACCGACTCCAGCGGATCTACGGAACGGCGTGGCCCACGAAGGACGAACTCGCCGCCTACCAAAAGCGCGTCGCCGAGGCCGAACGACGCGACCACCGTCGCCTGGGCGCCGAGCTCGACCTCTTCTCCTTCCCCGAGGAAATAGGGCCGGGCCTCGTCGTATTCCACCCCAAAGGCGGCATCTTGCGCCACGTCGTCGAATCGCATGTGATCCGGCGGCACCTCGAGGAAGGCTTCGACTTCGTCCACACCCCTGAGATCTCAAAGGGCGGGCTCTTCCACACGTCGGGCCACCTTCCGTACTATGCGGACACGATGTTCCCGCCCATGAAGGTCGACGAGGAGCGCGGCGCCGACGGCGAAGTGACGAGGGCGGGCCAAGATTACTACCTCAAGGCCATGAACTGCCCCATGCACAATCTTGTTTTCCGCTCCCGCGGGCGCTCGTATCGCGAGCTGCCGCTGCGTTTCTTCGAGATGGGCCACGACTACCGCTACGAGAAGTCGGGAGTGGTCCACGGGCTCACCCGCATGCGCGGCTTCACCCAGGACGATTCCCATACGTACTGCACCCCGGAGCAGGCCAAGGGGGAAATAGAGATGCTTCTCAATTTCTTCTTGGACATTCTGCGCGATTTCGGGCTGACGGACTTCTACCTCGAGCTCTCCACCCGCGACGAGGGGAAGAAGAAGGACAAATTCATCGGCTCGGACGAAGACTGGGCGGCTGCGACCCGCATCCTCGAGGAAGCCTGTGCGGCCACCGGGCTCGACCTCGTTCCCGACCCGGGCGGGGCCGCGTTCTACGGGCCAAAGGTCTCGGTGCAGGTCAAGGACGCGCTCGGCCGCACATGGCAGATGTCGACGGTGCAATACGACTTCAACCAGCCTGAGCGTTTCGATTTGGAATACACCGCCCCCGACGGTTCGAGGCGAAGGCCGGTCATGATCCACTCCGCGAAACTCGGGTCGGTCGAACGTTTCATCGGCGTCCTCACCGAGCACTACGCAGGAGCCTTCCCCGCGTGGCTCGCCCCGGTCCAGGCGCGGCTCGTCCCCGTTGCGGAGGCCTTCAACCCCTACTGCCAAGAAGTTGCGGCCAAGCTCCGAGCCGCGGGAATCAGGGTCGACGTCGATCTGTCCGACGACCGTTTCGGCAAGAAAATCCGCAATGCGGCCAAGGAGAAGATCCCGTTCACCCTCATCGCCGGCGGAGAGGACGCGGAGGCGGAGGCCGTTTCCTTCCGTTACCGCGACGGGCATCAGGAGAACGGCGTTTCCGTGGACGAGGCGGTGGCCCACATCGGCCGGGTCGTCGCCCTCAGGGTCAACGACCCGGCTCGCGAGCGTCTGGTTGAGGAGTCCGGGGGAGGGGAAAAATCGGGCGAAGGCGCGAAGGGCAAGCCGGCCGAAGGCGGGGCCTGTGCCGAGGGCCCGTCCGGGGGAGGGAGTCGATGACTGGCGGCCTGGTTTCCTCGGAAAGCCCCGGCCCCTCGGAAAGCCTCGTCGATGCGGCGGGCCTTCCCGGAATCCGGGACGGTTTCGAGCGTCTGTGGACGCCGCATCGCGCGGCGTACGTCTCAGGCGCCGCCAAGCCCGATAAAACGGGAGAATGCCCCTTTTGCGTCGCGCCGTCTCTGGACGACGCGGAGGCCCTCGTCGTCGCCAGGGGCCGCGAGTGCTTCGCCCTTCTCAATCTCTACCCCTACAATTCCGGCCACATTCTGGTGTGCACGTACCGCCACGTCCCGCTCTACTCGGGCGATGGAGGCGTTGGGCGAGGCTCTCCGGCCGGCCGGCTTCAAGCTGGGGATGAACCAGGGTGACGTCGCCGGCGCCGGCATTGCCGCACACATCCATCAGCACATCGTCCCCAGGTGGCTCGGCGACGCCAATTTTCTGCCGATAGTCGCCCAGACGAAGGCGATTCCGGCAATTCTCGCCGACACGAGGAAGGCTGTTTCCGAGGCTTGGTCGCGCATCGACCGCGGCTCGACGGGCGAAGGCTCGCTGCGCGCAGACCCGGCCGGAGAAGATCCGGCGGGCGAAGAAGGGAGCGGAAGTGCTCAGTAGGACGGGCCGCCCATTCGTTCAGACGGTTTTCGGGCCCATCGCGAAGCTTTTTGTCAAGATGGGAGTGAGCGCGGACGCGGTGACTCTCGCGGGCGCCGTCCTCGGCGTGGCGCTGTCGCTCACCCTGCTTCCGACGAATCGCCTCGTCGTCGGCTCTCTCAGCCTGGGAGGGCTCGCCCTGTTCGACAGCATCGACGGGCAAATCGCGCGTTTGACGAACACGTCGTCGAAATGGGGCGCCTTCTTAGACTCGACCCTCGATCGGGTCACCGACGTCGCGATCTTCAGCGGCCTGCTAGCCTGGGCGTATCTGCACGGAGAGAGCGGCGCGATGCGAACCTTCCTCATGATCGGCCTGCTCGCGGCCATGGGGACGGGATCCGTTGTGCCATACGCCAGAGCGCGGGCCGAAGGCCTCGGAATGACCGCCTCGGTGGGGATCGCCGAAAGGGCGGACAGGCTGGTCATCATCCTCTTCAGCGCCCTCTTTGTGGGCCTCGGGCTGCCGCAGTGGATTCTTCTCGCCTCGGCCTGGTACCTGACGGCCGCCGGCCTTGTCACGGTCGTCCAAAGGATGGCTGTCGTCTACCGACAGGCCCACGAAACGGCGGAGTGACATGGACGCCGTTCGCCTCTTCCGCTTCGCCGACGCCGCCGTGGGCGCCCTGCCGGAGGCCCTCGGCAGGGCCGTTTTCGACGCGGTGGGAACCGTCGCGGGGACGCTCCCAAGCGCGGGGGTCCGCAGGCTTCGCGCGAACCAGGCGAGGATTCGCCCGGGAATGACGCCCCGGCAGAGCCGGGCATTGGCCAGGCGGGCCATGCGTTCGTATATGCGCTACTACTACGAGGCGCTGAGACTGCCGCGCATGGGCAGGGAGCAGATACGCGCGAGAGTGCGAATCGACAACAGCGAGTGGCTGCGCGAGAAATTCGCTGAAGGACAGGCCGCCGCCGCGGCCCTCATGCATTCGGGAAACTGGGATCTGGCGGGGGCGTGGGCTGAAATCGACCTCGTCCACGTCCACACCCTGGCCGAAAAGCTCGAGCCGCAGGAACTCTACGATTTCTTTGTCGGGTACCGCACCGCCGTGGGAATGTCCGTCTATCCCGCCGGAGCCGGGGCGATCCACCGGATCGAAGAAGCGATGCGCGAGGGCGCCTGCCTGGCGCCGATCCTGGCCGACCGCGACCTGACGGCCAGCGGCGTCGAAGTCAAGTTTTTCGGCTGCGCTATGCTGGTGGCGGCCGGGCCCGCGCTGCTCGCGCAGAGGGTCGGCGTCCCCGTCTATCCGGTTTTCTCCTTCTACGAGAAGATTTCCGGGGGACGACGCCGCCGCGCGGGCACGCGGTGGGGAATGCGCCTGCTCGTCGGCGAACCGGTTTGCGCGCGCACGGACGCCTCCTCTCCGAGCGACGAACGCGCGGCCGACATAGCTCGAATGAGCCAGGAGTGGATCTCCCAATTCGAGCCCTGGGTGAGCGAGCGCCTCGAGGACTGGCACATGCTCCAGAAGGTCTTCGTCGAGGATCTCGATCCCGAGCGCCTCGCCCGAACTCGCCGTCGGGCCGCCGAGGCCGTCAGAGCGCAGCCGAAAGACGCGAAGGCGTTTGCGACAGGCCATGAGCCGCCTTCGGAGGCCGACAATGCGCCGACGTCGGCGGGGGCGTTTGCGGAAGGAAAGAAGACGGCCGCGACGGGCGCAGGCGACGCCGTCGCCGAATCGGAGGCCCGCCTGTGAGAAGTGTGGAGAATCGACCGTGAGAATAGGAATCGCATGCCCTTACTCGTGGGACGTCCCCGGCGGGGTCGGCGTCCACATCCGGGATCTCGCCGAGGAGCTCCTCCGCCGCGGGCACGACGTCGGAGTGGTCGCCCCGTCCGAGGCGAAGTCCCCGATTCCCGACTATCTCACTCCGACGGGGTCGGCCATCTCGATTCCGTACAACGGCTCGATCGCCAGGCTCGCCTTCGGCCCGCGCGTCAACCGCGAGGTGCGCGCCTGGCTGAGGGGCGGCGGCTTCGACGTCGTCCATGTCCACGAGCCCTTCGTTCCCTCGGTGTCGATGCTTGCGCTCATGAGCGCCGAGTGCCCGGTTGTCTCGACGTTTCACACGGCCATGGACCGTTCGAGGGCCTTCGAAGTCTTCACGCCCGTGCTGCGCCCGGTGCTCGAAAAAATCCAGGCGAGGATCGCGGTCTCCCAGGAGGCCCGGCGCACGGCCGTCCAATACCTGGGGGGCGACGCCTTCGTCATACCGAACGGCGTCTACACTCGCCAGTTCGTCGAAGCGGCGCGGGACGGGCGCTTTACAGGAACGCCTGACCGCCCGACCCTCGGATTCCTCGGGAGAATAGACGAGCCTCGCAAGGGGCTTCCCGTGGTTGCCCGAGCTTTCCCGGCCGTCCGCGAGGCGTTTCCAGGCGTCCGCCTTTTCGTCGCGGGACGGGGAGACATCGACGAGGCCAGGCGGCTTTTCGGCCCGCACGCCGAGGCCGTGGAGTTCCTCGGAGGCGTCTCCGACGCAGACAAGGCGGCCCTTCTTTCCTCCGTGGACGTCTATCTCGCTCCGAACACCGGGGGAGAGTCCTTCGGAATCATCCTCGTCGAGGCGATGAGCGCCGGAAGCTTCGTCGTCGCCTCGGACATTCCCGCGTTCAGGGCCGTCTTGGGCAACGGAGCCTTCGGATCGCAATTCGCCAACGAGGACCCGGACGGCTTGGCCGCCGCGGTCGTCGAGGCCATAGCCGATCCGGCCAAACGGGCCTCTGTCACAGCCTCCGCCCAGGAAGAGGCCGGAAGATACGACTGGCACACAGTCGCCTCGCAGATCTACGCGGTATACGAAACCGCCGTTCGCACGGCCGGAATGGAGGTGGAGGATTGAATCTCCCGTCGCTTCTCGCCGTAGCGTGCGTTCTGGCGGGCCTGCTCATCGTCTATCTCACGCTCGCGGCTCGCCGCCTCGACCGGCTTCATCAGACCGTCGTCAAATCTCGCAGGGCCCTCGAGCTCGCTCTCCACGCCAGGGCGGAGTACGCCCGGGAGTTCGCGGCCGAGGGCGGGTTGGACGTCGCCGCATCCATCCTTTTGACCGATGCGGCGGACGCCTGCCTGCGCGAGGGCATCAATCCGATCGTCGACGACGGCCTGGACGGCCTTCCGCTCGACGTCGCCCGAGGCGCGGCCTCCGACCGACGGACGATCGAATCCTCCATGTCGCGAACGCTCAGGCTCACGGTAGACGAGCTCGAAGAAGAAGACGTCTCGGCCGAGTCCAAACCGCTTCTCGACAAACTTTCCCGAGCCCGCCTCGACGTGCGCCTTACCCGAACGTTCCACAATTCGCACGTCGATCAGATACGGCGTGTTCGCAGATCCTTTTACGTTCGGCTTTTCTTCCTTGCAGGGCGGGCTCCGACGCCCGCCACCGTGGACATCGACGATGAGTGAGGGGTTGCGTGACAGACCAGTTCATCCCACAGGATCCTCCAGTTTCCGGCTCGCCCGAGTCTGAGGCGATTGACGAACCGGAGACGTCCCCGGTCTCCGAGGCCGCCCCCGGTTTCGGCTTGCCCGAGTCCGAGGCGATTGACGACGAGCCTCGGAAACTCGTCGAGCCGGACGGCGGGGCCGCCGCCGTCCCGGATGAGACGAAGGGGCCCGTACAATTTCCGCCGAGTCAAGCCGATGCCGGGGCGCCGCCTTCGCAGCGGCCTCGCCCGGCCCGGCAGGGGCCGCCGGAGGGCCGGGTCGCGCCGGTTCCCAAATGGCGGCTGTCCCCGAACTGGTCGTGGCAGACGCTTGTGGCATGCGTGATTTTGGTCGGGGTTACCGTCGTCGCCCTCACTCTCGCCTTCGGGCTGATCAAGGACCAGACCCAGGCGCTGTTCGACTACGCTTCGCGCAGCTCCGGCCACAAGTACGAAGAGGATGTCCCGTACCCGCTTCTCATCTGCCTTGCGCTGGTCCCTGCCGTGGTGATCGGCGCCGCCGTGTGGTTCATCGACCGCTGGGAGCCAGAGCCGGTCGTCATGTACGTGATCGCCATAGGATGGGGCGCCGGGGTCTCCGTGCTGGTCTCATTCGACGGCAACGGGTGGTGGTCGCAGCGCGTCCTCGGCATGGCGGCGAACAGCGCCCAGTACGACGTTATGACGAAAGCCGTGGGCGCGGCGATCATCGAGGAGTCCGCCAAAGGCCTCGGACTGCTCGTCATATTCTTCGCGCTCAACAAGTACGTCAACGGGCCGATGGACGGCCTCGTCTACGGCCTCCTTGTTGGGATGGGCTTCGCCTTCACCGAGAACATCCTCTATTTCGCCAGGGCCTCGGTGGCCGAGACCGTGGGCGGCTCCGTGGACCTCTCCGGCATGGAGACGTGGACGATAGGCTCCCTTTTCTTCGCCCGGGCGATTCTCACGCCGCTCGTCCATCCGCTTGCGACCGCCATCACGGGTCTGTTCGTCGGCTTGGCCACGACGTCGCGAAAGCCCTACGTCGCGATCGTCCCCATGGCGATCGTCGGCTGCGCGCTGGCCGCCTTGCTGCACGGCCTCCACAATCACTCCTCAATCAAACGATTCGCCGACGAGCCGGCAACGCGCATGATGCTCCAGCTTCCCGTCTACATCGGCGCGGCCGTCCTCATTTACTTCGTCGCGGGGATGCAGCGGCGAGACGTCCACAGGGGCCTCGTCGAATACTCGCAGGCGGGGTGGCTCAGCGCCAACGAGGTGCGCATGGTCATGAGCCTCGTCAACCGCCGGAAGGCCCGCCTGTGGGCGGGAGCGTCCGCGGCCGAACTGGGCAGAACCGTCGAAGCGGGAAGCAAGGCCATGCGCTCCTTCCAAAACGAGCTCATTCACCTCGGGTACACGAGGAGCATCAACGTTCAGCGGCGCACCGCGCACACGGAGCAGGTCCGGCGCAAGGAGGCCGAGCGCTTGGAGTACATCACCGAATTGCGCAGAGTGTTCACGACGCCGGCGAAAGGCCAGGCCCAGCATGCCGGGATCTGAAGCGACGGGCGGAAGCGGGAACATGCCGCCGTTTGAGGGGGCGGGCGACGGTGCCGACGCGCCTGGAACGGATCGGGCGAACAGCGTCGTCAATCCGCCGGAACTCCGGGGGATGAGGGTCGAAAAGGGCGTGGGCCGCGCGGGGGAGCCGTCGGGCAAGGTCCGCGACAGCTGGCTCGACGAGTGGTCTCCGGACGCCGACGGCGTTCCCCATAGGCGGGCTGCGCGCGTCGTCGTCTTCGATCCCGAGGGGCGCGTTCTTCTCGTGCACGGCCACGACTTCGACGACGTCGACCATTCATGGTGGTTCACCGTGGGCGGCGGTTTGGGCGAGGAAGGGCCCCGCGAGGGCGCCGTGCGCGAACTGCGCGAGGAGACCGGCGTAAGCGCCGACCCCTCGCGGCTCGTCGGGCCGGTGCTGTTGCGCAGCGACGAGTTTCGGTTTGCCGCGCGAACCGTGAGGCAAGACGAAGTGTTTTTCGTCCTCGCGGTGAGCGGGGAAGAGGCGCGTTCGGCCAGGCCCGGGTACGATCTGACGGCCGCGGAGCGGGAGACGCTCGACGAGTTTCGGTGGTGGCGCCCGGCGGAGATCCGCGAGGCCGAAGCAAAGGGCGAGACCTTCTATCCTGCGGGGCTGTCCGACTTGATCGAGACATGGTGGCCCGAATGGGACGGAATCGTCAGAAATGTCACGGACAGGGCGCTGGAGTAGGGGTCATCTCCCCCAGGACCTCCCCAGAGTCGCGTGGGCTTTCCTTCCCAGATTAGGATGCACGGTGGAACGTTGAAAGGAATGGACGTGGCTCAACATCAGCAGTACGCGCTGGGCGGGCGGATTCCCGCCCAGCTGTATCCCCAGAGCTCCGGAAACATGCGCCCCCCGGCCTACCCGCAAGGGTACGGACAGGTAAAGGCCCAGCCTCGGCGCCTCAACCTTCCCGGGCGATGGACGCCGGGTTCGCTCGTCTTCGCAATATGCATCATCGTGCTTGCCGTGATGGCGATCATTGTCTCGTTCGAGCTCATCAACGACATGATCGAAGAGCAATACCAGTCTCTGGGCGAGGAGGCCTCTCAGAAGTTTGAGAACACCACGAGCATCCTCAAGCTTACGATCGTCGCGCTCATCCCGCTTCTTGTCATCATCGCCCTGGTCCGATGGATCGACAGATGGGAGCCCGAGCCCATCCTCTTCTACGTCCTCTCTCTCGGCTGGGGCGCCGGCGTCTCCGTCTACCTCGCCTTCGAGGGCAACAAGTGGTGGGCCAAGGAGATGAAGAAATGGCTGCTCGAGAACCGTCAGCTCAGCCTTCAAGACGGCGGAATACGCAATATAAAAGGCGATGGCGGCCCCCTGCTGTTTGAGATTCTGCAGACTGCGGTCGGAGCCGGCGTCGTCGAAGAGGGGGTCAAGGGCCTCGGGATCCTCCTCATGTTCATTTTCTTGAAGAAGTACATCAACGGGCCCATTGACGGAATGATTTACGGAACGCTCATCGGGGCAGGTTTCGCCTTCACCGAGAACATCCTCTATTTCGCCAAAGCCGACGTCAAAAACACCGTCATAAAGCAAGCCGGGATTGACATGTCTCAGGACGTTTTGGAGCAGACCATAGTCATACGCGCGGTTGCCTCGCCTTTCGTCCATCCCATATGCACGGCGATTACCGGATTGCTCATAGGGCTTGCAGCCACCCAGAGGCTTTCTTCGCTGTTCGTCCTTCCGCTTGGGCTTGCGGGATACGCCATGGCCGCCGGGCTGCACGCGAGCCACAACTTCTCTGCAATCATCCGAATCGCCGAGGACACCTGGACAAGAATCCTCATCCAGATCCCGGTCTACATTTCCGCGATTGCGATGATCATCGTGGTCAAAAATCTCCAACGAACCACCGTCAAACGCGGGATACGCCTGCTCGTCGCCGACGGTTTCATCGGCAAAGAAGACGAGACGATGTTGATGAAGTCCAGCCTGAGGTCGCGGGCCGTCGCCTGGGCGGGCGAGCGTCTCGCGGCGAGCGGGGGAGTGGCTCAAGACGGACGCAAGGCCATGCGGCGGTACCAGAGCGAGCTGCTTCAGGCCGGCTTCTTCAGGGCTCTCCTGGCAGACAACGAAAAGTCCCCGGACCTCGCCGTCATCAAACGCGAACGCGAAAGAATGTCGTTCATTCTGAAATTGCGCAGCGTTTTTCTTCCTTCGACGACGTCGAAGCCCAACGCGGCCCCGGCGTCGGCTCCCGCCCCGATTCAGGCTGCTCCCGCTCCGGCGCACGCCACTCCGGCTCACCCGCAAGCCGTTCCCGCGGCCCGTTCGCAGTCGGCCCCGGCGGGTCAGCCGCAGTCCCCTTCGGGGGGACGTCCTGCGCCGACTCCGGGACGTCCGCAGGCGTCGTCCCCTGGGCGTCCGCAGCGCCATCAGCCCGCGCCCGTCCCGCAGGTTCCTCCGGGGCGAACGCAGCCTCCGCGTCATGTCCAGCCGCAGGCTCAGCCGCGAGGCCAGTCTCAGCCGCAAGGCCAATCTCAGCGGCGAGGCCAATCTCAGCGGCGAGGCCAGTCTCAGCCGCAAGGCCAGTCTCAGCCGCAAGGCCAGTTTCCGCATCAAAGCCAGTCGCAGAATGGAGGCAGTGGACACAACGGCCAGCAGCGTCCCGACGGCCAGCCGCGCCCCCAGGGGCATCCTCAGCAGAACTTGCAGCAGGCTGGCTCCGGCAGCTACCGTCCTCCACAGCAGTCTGACGCGGACTATCCGCCCGCCGCGCCCCCGCCTCAGGGACGGCCGCGGTTCCGTCCCGGCGGAGGCCGGACGCCCTAATCTGATAAACGGAGTCGTACGGGCTAAATTGACCGAGGCCTCGGCAGGCTAAATGGAGTCTTTACCGGCCTAGAGCCGCCTCAGCCAGCTCGGCGGGCCCGAAGAACGCGCCGATTGTTTTTTCTTCGATCCCTCTGGCCGGGGCTGTCTTCGGCATCTGATTGTCGATCGCCCTCTTGCCTCCCGCCAGGTGTGTCGATGCATGCACAAGGCACGGAGTCACTCAATTCATGCCTGCCGTGCGATCCTCGGCCGAGACTGCACTGGCCTAGGATCCGACGGCACCTTGACACCTGAAACCCTGCGGTGAGGAAACCTTCTGGGACAGCCACCTCGAACGCCCGACGCAACCACGTTCCTTGCATCGACCGCTCCGACACCCGCAGACACCATTCCTTCGGCGGCCACTAACCCCCAACAATCTACGAGAAAACAACCACAGCTAAACTCACGGCCTAATACCACCGTATCCACAAAACAGGGACAATTCTGTGGAAGTATATCCCTTGTTCATGGACTCAGACTGACCTTGCGTCGTTGCTGCCCTAGGGTCTGAAAAAACTTCTGCCGGAGTTCTGATCTTGGGATTCGGTAGCGTTGGCAGCATGGACGAGGGCTTCGGAGTGGCTGTCGAGGCGCTTGGAGAAAGTGGTGCGTGCTTTTACAAGCGCGTTGGCGGCGCGTTCTGCCGCGGCGCCCAGGTTTGTTCCCGCGAGTTGGTCGTTGGAGGCACGCACTTCGTCTTCGCTCGACGTGATACGGATGCGTGAGGCGATTTCGGTGACTTCCGTTCCTGCGTGCCTAACGGCGTTTGGGACAATGTACATATCGTTCATTTTTCTCTCCTTCAGATGATTAGTGAGATGGCAAAAGATGCATCAGGTTCGGTGATTGTCATTGTCGAGTTGTCCGAGCTATTGAATGACCGGGCGCCTGAGTTATGGGATGTAGGGGAAGCGTGAGGAGGTCAGGTTGGCTTTCCCGGTTGAAAGGCCGGCTTGTCCGGGGGAAGCTGTTCCGGGCGACGGCGCAGGGGTGTTGCCGTTGGTTTGCGGTGCGTAAGGAGAACCTGGCGTCTGCGGCTGTCCGGTGTCCGAAGGCGGCGCGGCGGTCGGCCAGATTTCGTGGTCGAGGTCGATGGGGTCGCGGCCCGTGGTGCGCAGATGCTCGGGCAAGACCTCGGTGCCGTCGGGCCAGCCTTCCCATTCTCCGCCCTTGGCGCAACCGGTGTTGACGATAATTACCGTGGCTTTGTCGTATCGAATCTCGACGCGCCCGCCGGTGTCGGGGTGGGGGAAGACAGTGATGTGGTCGTTGCGGATTTGCCGCATAGCCGGTTTGTCGTATCCGAGGGGTTTGAGGATCGTGTAGACGCGTTCGACGGCATTCCTCCACTGGGAATCTTTGATTGGCCCGGCAGTGGCAAAGTCCCAGGACTCGGTGACGTACTCGTCGGGGCAGGTCACCGTCGATGACGCCGTTACCTGGGAGTTCTTCTGGGGCGGGTTCCACTGCCCGACGCCGTATTCTTGGGTGAGGAGGCTTTGGATTTTGAGTTCGAGTTGGATGGCGTTGCGCCTGGCCTCGACTAGGGGAACGACCCTGGTGGGCGAAAAGGTCTCTTCCCCCTGGCCGTGTCCGGGTTCGGGAGTGGCGCCGCAAGCGGCCATAACTGCTCCTAAAATTGTTGTCATTGATACGATTCTTTTTCTTTTGCTTGTCAATGGCATTCCTTAGTATTTTAAGGGATCGGACAGAGCCGCGCCCTCGTCGGGAACAGCGACGCCGTTGCCGATGAGGATGCTTCCCTGGTTGTGGGTGGAGGTATACCCCTTGTTCATGTACTCGGAGTGGCCCTCGGACATCTTGTATTCCGTGCCGTCCGGGGCGGTCCACTTATAGCAGCTCCACTGGGTGAATTCTCTGCTTTGGGAGGGGTCACCGCCAAATCTTCCCAGGCGAGCCACGGCGTCCCGCGGGGCGTCGCCGACATTCGTGTGGCCGGGAAGCATGTTGAGGTCCTTGTTGTTCATCGTTGTTGCTCCCGGGGAGCCGGAGACCGCGACGTCGTCTGCGACCGTCGAGTGCTGGAGCGCCCAGCCGGTTGCCGACGATCCGTAGGAATGGCCTGAGGCGACCAGGTGGGGATCCCCGGAGTGGGTGGCCTGGACGGCGTAGAGCATGTCCGCCCCCGACCTGCCGCCCACCTCGACCTGGTGGTCCCCGGCAACCGAGTGATTCGGCGTTGCGATCTCGCCCCAGCGCGGAGCGTCGTAATTGAGGACGGTGATGCCGGCGACTTTCTCGTCGCGTCCGGTTGATTCTAGTTGCGCTTTGCCTTCAGCGAGGACGTTGTCGACGCCGGAGACGCCCGATCCCCAGCCTTTGCCTTTGCCCATGAGGTGGGATTCGACGGTGGCCGTCATTCCCGGGGTGTGAACCATGACGTGGTCGGCGTTGTCAATATCGCCCGAACCGACCGCCGCCCACAGATGGTCCCCTTTTTCCGCGTCTAAGCTTACTAGAGAATGCGAATGACTCGACGATTCCCCAAACTTGCGTTTGACCGACAGTAGGTCGCGATACTTTTCTTGGAGGATCCTTAGCTTTTGTTTCTCCATGTACAACTTGGTTCCGTCTTGGATACCGGTGCCGTGCTCCTCTAAGTAGGCTATGTTCCTCTGCGCTTGTGCGATCCGTTTGTTAATGTCGGAGAGCATGGGGTTGATGCGGCGGCGGTTGGCGCGGTCGCGCACGTCGAAAGGCACGCCCCCGAGGTTGCCGATCCAATCGGGATGCATGACCTCGATCTTCTGACGCTCCTCAACTGACAGCGAGGTCCACCAGTCATTGACCTCCTCAACATTCCACGACGGGTCCGGCTTCGCTGCGCCATGGGAAAGAATCGCGGCGCTCGGCGCCTCTGCCCGCTCTTGAAGGTCCTCAAGGATCTTGTACGCTAACTTCAGCGAGTTGGCGATCGCGAGAAAATCACCCACGATAACTCTATTGCCTTCGGGTAGCTCCATTTGTGAATGTGATGGCGCGTCGTCGCTCATATGTAGAATTTCGTTACCGAAATTGCCAAATTCTCCATTGCGGATCCGACGAACGAAATCGCCGGTTTTCTTCACCAACGCATCGACCGCTTCGGCGATTGCAAGGAACTGGTGTGCCGCGCGTTCGAGTTGTTTCTGCATATCGCCGGCGTCGTCTACAAGCGCCCTGCGCGCCCGCGCCTCGGCCTGCGCATACAAACCTAGAAATTCCTCCGTAAACAGACGATTGAGCACATCGTGGGTAAGTTCGTATTCGCGACTGTCCCTGATTAGCGCGTCGTGAGTTCGCCTCAGTCCATCGCTTTTCCACGATAGAATGTCATCATAGAGCGACAATGATTCTCCCTTTCCTCTTCGATTTGAACTGTCACCATTCTAATGCTGCGTAAACGACTTGTTCTATGGAGAGAGTTTCCCATTCACCTGAGTGTTGGGGAACCTTAGTTCATGTCGCTGTCAGCAGTGAACTTGATTTCTCTTCCGCCTTGATAGCAAGGTGCCTTTCTCTTCCTGGTGAATTGGGCTGTCAGGTCGTCCGTCGGCCCTGTCTCAGGCCGGCCCAGTCCTGGGCCGGCATGGGTTCCGTCCTTTTTCTATGCCGTGAATGCCATGTGGACGGCGATCCTGTCCAGCTCGGGCCCGGTCCTCCTCCTAGGCAAAAGGGTCCTCCTCCTAGGCAAAGGTGCAGAGGCTCCTTCACATGCTGCTGCTGGGCTTGAAACCGGCACCGCTCGTCCCGTCTCCAGTTCGCCTCCGCCGCGAAGCCCTCGGTGACGGAGCGCACCGGCGTCGAAGGCGAAGCGGCCGTTTCGCCCGCGCGGCATTTTGCTGAAGCCGGTAGAATGCCCCTTGGAAAACTACGAAACCGAGGAGAACTCAGTGTCAGGACACTCGAAGTGGGCCACGACCAAGCACAAGAAGGCTGCCAACGACGCCAAGCGAGGCAAACTCTTCGCCCGCTTGATCAAGAACATCGAAGTCGCCGCTCGCACGGGCGGAGGCGACCCCGCGGGCAACCCCACCCTCTTCGACGCCATTCAGAAGGCCAAACGCAACTCGGTTCCGGCGGACAACATCGATCGCGCGGTCAAGCGAGGCTCGGGAGACGGCGCGGACGCGGTCAACTATGAGTCGATCACCTACGAGGGCTACGCCTCGGGCGGCGTCGCCGTCCTCATCGAATGCCTGACGGACAATCGCAACCGCGCCGCGTCCGAAGTGCGCGTCGCCCTGACCCGCAACGGCGGGCAGCTCGCCGACCCCGGCTCGGTGGCCTACATGTTCGCCCGCAAAGGAGTCGTCGAGGTTCCCTCCGAGGGCGTGAGCGAGGACGACGTCCTCGCGGCGGTGCTCGAGGCCGGCGTCGAGGAAGTCGAGGACGAAGGCGAGTCGTTCTCGGTCTACTGCGAGCCCGGCGACGTCGTCGCCGTGCGGTCGGCCCTTCAGGACGCCGGAATCGAATACAACTCCGCCGAGGTCCAGTTCGTCCCCTCCATGAAGGTGGAGGTCGACGCCGAAGGGGCCCGAAAGGCGCTCAAGGTCATCGATGCGCTCGAAGACTGCGACGACGTCCAAAACGTCTTCTCAAACCTCGACATCCCCGAAGCGGTCATGGCCGAGCTGGAGGCCGAGGGCTGACGTGCGCGTGCTCGGCGTCGATCCGGGATTGACCCGGTGCGGAATGGGGACGGTCGATGCCGGGGGTGCCAGGCGAGTGAGCCTGGTCGACATGAGGGTTGTGCGCTCGCCCGCCGAACTGGCCCCGCACAAGCGCCTCCTCATCATCGCCGACGGGCTCCAGGAGGTCATCGACGCCTTCAAGCCCGACGTCGTCGCCGTCGAAAGGGTCTTCGCCCAGTCCAACGTCAGGTCCGTCACCGGCACCGCGCAGGTGGCGGGGATCGTCATGCTTGCGGCGGCGAGGGCGGGATTGCGCCTCGGGATGCACACCCCTTCGGAGGTCAAGGCCGCGGTGACCGGGAGCGGGCGCGCGGACAAGCGTCAGGTGCAGGTCATGGTTCAACGGATTCTCGGGCTTGCGAGCCTTCCGCGGCCCGCCGAC
>NZ_DBHHEV010000051.1:11172-17124 GCF_057238965.1 Peptidiphaga sp. | reverse complement strand
GCCCCGACGACGGCGAAGGAGGCGCTCATGGGCCTGACGACCGGATGCGAGGCCTGCCTGAGCAAAACGTGGCGCCGCATGATGAAGCGCATGAACATCTGAATGCCGATCGAAACCAGCATGCCCACAAAGAATCCGGTGCCAATGCCCAACAGAATCGTCAGCGCGTCCACCGCAACAGAACCCGCCGTCTCCTTCGCCGGGGGCTCGGCGCGCACAGCCGCAGCGGGCGCGAACGCGGAAACAACTTCGTAACCGTTTGCCAAGAATACTCCCATGCCCTCAAGGCTAAGCGATGCCGCCTGAAAGTACGCCATATTCCCGCGGAATATGGCCAAGGTTATGCGTTCGGAGTTTCGCGGTGCGTGCGCTTGCGGCCTCGCAGGCGCACCGGCCGAGCCTTTTGACCGCCGCATCAACCGCCCCGGTCGAGGACATCAACCGCCCCGCCGGGGAACATCGCGCGCGGCGATCGCGCGGGCCCTGGCGTCGCAACATCACCCGCCCCGCCGGGGAACATCGGTCCGGCGAACACGGACCGGCGGCCTAGCTTTCGAACAGCGCAGGCGTCTCGGGAGCGGCAGGCGCACCCCGGAATCGCAGGCGCTCCAGGAGCTTTGGACCGGTGAGCAAGGACACAGCCCATTCGATTTTGCAATGCCCCTCCCCTTTCCTCTAAGCTAATCGAGTTCCACCAGCCGGCAACGGTGAGGAACGGACAAACAGACAATCAGTCCGCCCCTATCGTCTAGTGGCCTAGGACGGCGCCCTTTCACGGCGCTAACACCGGTTCGAATCCGGTTGGGGGTGCGAGAAGGTCAATGAATCTTCATTGGCCCCGTAGCGCAGTTGGTTAGCGCGCCGCCCTGTCACGGCGGAGGTCGCGGGCGTTCGACTGAAAATCGAAAGGTCACCGGATCGACGCCGGTCGGAGCCACTGCCTCGAATTTGGGACATGCGCGCTCTTCTTTGCCTCCCTTCAGCTTCTCCCCCGCGCTTCAACGCGTACGAACTTTCGCGTTCGTTTCCCGCGCACGAAGTTTCGCTCTTTTACGCGTGCAGACCCTTGTTCTTCTCGCACCGCATGACTCCTAGTGCGCGAATCCTTGGGACCTCTAAAGCAACAGCTCAACCCCGTCGCTCCGGCAATCCTCGGCCGAGCGACGGACGAACCGGAGACGCCTACAACACCTCGGCTTTTTCGGCGCGTTTTGGCACTTCCAACACGCGTCTCGGCCTTTCGGGGCGTGCCGAGTTCTTGATGGCACATGTAAAGATTTTTTACACGTTCCAAAAACGTGTAAAAAAATTGGCGATTTTTTTACACGTCAAGAGCGCAGCCCCAGATCCCGCGGTGAAGGAGACTCTGCGCTACCGGGAAGCTCTGTTCGCCGGCTTCGAGGAAGTCCGCCGTCATCCCCTCAACACGAATATCGCCCTCAAGGTGAGCTCCCACATAAGCGGCTACAACATGGAGCTGAGGTCCCCGCCCGGCACTTTCATCGGAAACCCCACGACCTTGGAAGCCCGGTACACGCCCCCCGAAGGCAAAGAGCTCATCGCCCGCAAGCTCGGGGATTGGGAGAAGATCGTCCACATCGGAGACGAACTCGACCCATTGGTCGCAATGGCGGTTGCGCACTACCAGTTTGAGGCAATCCACCCTTTCACGGACAGCAACGGGCGCACGGGAAGGATCCTCAACATCCTCATGCTCATCGAAAGGAGGCTTTTGAGCGAGCCGGTTCTCTACCTTTCCCGCTACATCATCGAAAACAAAAACGAGTACTACGACCGCCTCCTGGCCGTGACACGAGACGGCACCTGGCATGAGTGGCTTTCCTTCATGCTGAGCGCCGTGCAATCGACCTCCGAGGAGACGCTCGCAACCATCGACAGAATCCAAGGGCTTCGCCGCACGATTCGCGAGCAAATGCGCTCCAATCGGGGAAGTTCGAACGCCGACCTTCTGGACCTGCTCCTCGAACGGCCATACTGCCGAATCGCCGACGTCGAAAACGCCTGCAACGTCACGCGCCCCACGGCGACCAAACGTCTGGAAGAGCTGGTCGCAGCGGGCGTGCTGGACGACAGAAGAGCCGGCCGAGATAGACTTTTCGTCAACGTGCCGCTGATGGAGATCCTCCGCAATCCCAAAGCCGCGACGTCGGCACGCTGAGAATGTAGGATTAGCCGGCTAAAGCTACTGATCGCGGCGCGCGATATGGCAAAGCAAGTCCAGCACTGCTACGGCAAAATCGATGCCCCTGACCCAGCGAAAATAGACACGGCGGCCGACGCCAGCCGGGTCGGGGGCGCGATACGAGCAGAACCAGGCAACAAGTAAACAAGAGAAGGAAAGACCCATGACATTCGTCAACATCACGGCACTCACGTTTCCCGAAGGAGCTCAAGAGGAAATCGAGCGACGCTTCGCAGCCCGAAAAAAGGCCGTCGACGCGGCCGAAGGCTTCTTAGGATTCGAGCTATTGCGGCCGGTGATCGGCGAAAATCGCTACTTCGTCATAACTCGTTGGGATTCGCGTGAAAACTACGAGCGATGGTCGGCTGCGCGCCCAGCCGGTGGCCACGAAGACGACACCCGTCGGGGTATGCGTGTCGAACCTCTCGGATTCGAGGTTGTCAAGCTCTAAAGCACCTGGACCAGGCGGATCAAATACCCGTCTGGATCTTGCACAAGATACTCGAGTTGCCCCTCCAAACCCGCCCCGTGAGCGCTCGTTTGGTACCAGATTTGCCTCAGCTCGCGAAACGGCCGAATGCCCTGATCCATCAGCCGCGAGCGCACGGCATTGACGTCGGGAACCTCGATCTGCAAGTTGAGGCCTCTTCCCCGAGGCGAGCGCACTCTGGCGGTGAACCACGTTTCCGGGTGATCTTCTTCCAGCATGAGTTGGGCTCCGTTGAGGTCGAGGTAGGCGAACAAAGGCTCGTCTCTTGTGAAGAGCACGGTGAAGCCGATGCCTTTGACGTAGAAGTCAAGGCTCTCGACTATGTCGTTCACAGACAATTCGGGAACGAGCGGATTCCAACGCATAGCCCGATCATGGCATATGTTCGGTGGACCTAACTGTGGGACCTCGTACACTTTGTGGATAAATCTCGTTAAAACGGCCAAATTCGCATAGACTTCGCGTCAAGTAGCCTCGCGGCAGAGCCCTGAAAGGAGGGACTTCTTCCATGAGTCCAAAGACGGCCCATGTCCAAGTCCTTGCCCCGTTGACCGGCGTCATGGTGCCGATCGAAAGCGTTCCCGATCCCGTCTTCGCCCAGAAGATGGTCGGCGATGGATTCTCCATCGACCCTTTCGACGGCACGGTTTTCGCTCCGGTTTCGGGAGAGATCGTCGATCTCCAAAACGCCCATCACGCCCTCACGATACGCACATCGGAGGGGATCGAGATCCTCATCCACGTCGGCCTTGAAACCGTCAGCCTGGAAGGACGCGGATTCACGCCCCACGTCGCCAGGGGCGACAAAGTCGCGGTCGGCGACAGGCTCATAACTTTCGACGTCGACCGGGTTGCCCGCGAGGCGAAAAGCCTTCTCACCCAAGTGGTCGTCGCCAATATGGACGCGATCGCCTCGATCCGGCCCGAAACCGGAATGGTGGTCGGCGGAAGGTCCTTGGCCGCCACGATCGAGCCCGCCGCGCCGAAGGCCCGCGCATCGGCCGGCGGCGGAGGCGAGGCCTTCGTCGGCACGGTCGTCATCCCCAACCCGACGGGATTGCACGCGCGGCCCGCTGCGACCCTCGTTGCCCTGGCCAAGGGCTTCGAGAGCGACATCAAGCTGGCCTCCCAGGGAAACACCGCCAACGCCAAATCGATCGTCGCCATCATGGGCATGGGCCTCGCCCACGGCCAAGAGGTCGAAGTCAGCGCCGCCGGGCCCGACGCCGAGCGCGCACTCGCCGAAGTCATCGAGGCGATCGACGGCGGACTCGGGGAGGAGCCCGTGCCCGCAGGCTCGCCGGCCCCAGAATCGGCCGCCCCCGCGCAAGCCGTTCCCGCGCAAAAGCCGGCGGCCCGCCGCTCGGAGGACCCCGACGTCTACCTCGGCATTCCCGCTTCGCCGGGCCTGGCCGTAGGCGCGCTCGTCCAGCTGCGCACGCAGGAGTTCGCCATCGTCGAGGCGGGGCTCAACCCAGCCGACGAGCGACGCACCTTGCGCGACGGGCTCAACCGCGCACTGTGGTCTTTGGGGCAGCTCGCCGACGGTTTGCGCAGGCAAGGCGATGAGGAACGCGCCGCGATCTTCTCCGCGCACGAAGAGCTGCTGCAGGACCCGGAGCTTCTCCACCTGGCGAATGTCGCGGTAAACGAAGGAAAGAGCGCCGCTTTCGCTTGGCGCAACGCCTACACGACGTTCGCCGACCAGCTCGAGTCGCTGGGCAACGAAGTGCTCGCCGGGCGCGCCACGGACGTGCGCGACGCCGGCGTCCGCGTGCTCCAGGAGATCACCGGGCAAAAGCTCGAACGCCCCGAGCTTCCCGAAAACACGATCCTCGTGGCCGAGGAGCTGACGCCTTCGGACACGGCTCAACTGGACCGTTCGAAGGTCGTCGGATTTGCGACCGTCACCGGCGGCGCCTCCTCCCACGTCGCGATCATCGCGCGCTCGCTCGACATTCCCGCAATCGCGGGAATTGAAGAGGCCGTCCTCGACCTCGAAGACGGAACTCGGGCGGTCCTCGACGGAACCTCCGGCGAGCTGCGGACGAACCTTTCCGAGGCCGGCCTTTCCGCGGTTCGCAAGCGCCAGGAGCGCATCGAGGCCCGCAAGGCCGCCGAGTACGCGAGGAAGGACGAGCCGGCGGTCACCTCCGACGGACGACGGGTCCAGGTGGTCGCCAACATCGGCGGGGTCGACGACGCAAAGGAATCCCAGACGAAGGGCGCCGAAGGCGTCGGCCTTCTGCGCAGCGAATTCGTCTTCCTTGGACGCGCCGACGCCCCCAGCGAGGACGAGCAGGTCGCGATCTACGCCGATTGCGCGCGCGCTTTGGCGCCCGGTCAGCCGCTCGTCATTCGCACGCTCGACGTCGGCGGAGACAAGCCGCTTGCATACCTCCCCCTCGGAGAGGAGGACAACCCGTTCCTCGGCCTGCGCGGGGTGCGGGTGGGCCTCGACCGCCCCGACACTCTGCGCCCGCAGATCCGCGCGATCCTTCGGGCAGCGGACGAAGGGGCCAAGCTTCACGTCATGTTCCCGATGGTCGCCACGATCAGCGACTGGCGCCGCGCGAAGGCGATGTGGGACGAAGAGGTTGAGGACCTCGGGTACCGGGGCAAGGTGAGTCTGGGCATCATGATGGAAGTTCCTTCCGTCGGCGTGATGGCCAAGCAGTTCGCTGCAGAGGAGGGCCTTGACTTCTTCAGCGTCGGCTCGAACGACCTGACGAGCTACACCCTGGCAATGGACCGGGGAAATGCCAAAGTCGCCGCACAGGTGGACGCATGCGACCCGTCGATTTTGGCTCTCATCGGCCAGGCGGCCCAGGCCCTGCACGAGAAGGGCAAGTGGATCGGGGTGTGCGGCGGCGTCGCCTCAGACCCGCAGGCGGTTCCGATCCTCGTAGGCTTGGGCGTGGACGAGCTCAGCTGCTCGATCCCGGCCATTCCTTCGATCAAAGCGAAAGTCAGGGCGTATTCCTACAGCGAGTGCAAGTCGCTCGCCGATGCGGCGCTGACGTCCGCGACCCCCGAAGAAGTCCGCGCCCTCGTCCCTCTCGACGAGGTATGAGGAGGTAACCATGAGTACCGCTTCCGAGATCGTCGCCGCCGTCGGCGGCCCCGAAAATATCTCCAGCCTCACCCATTGCGCCACTCGCCTGCGTTTCCAGCTGGTCGACGCTTCGAAAGTCGACGGCGACGTGATCGATGCGATCGACGGCGTCATGGGCTCCGTCCCCCAATCCGGGGAACGCTA
>NZ_DBHHEV010000051.1:3313-11162 GCF_057238965.1 Peptidiphaga sp. | reverse complement strand
GTGCAGACGGTGTACAACGCCATCAACTCCCTGCCGGAGATGCAGGGCAGTCGCCAGCCGACCGACGCCGAGATCAAGGCCGCCGCCCGATCCGGCGGCCCGCGGGGCAAGTCCGCGTGGCTCGACACGTTTTTCGAGTTCCTCTCGGATTCGTTCCGCCCCGTGCTCGGCGCGCTGCTCGGCGCTTCGCTCATCATCACCTTCATGTCGATCATGGCGACGCTCAAGGTCGTCGGGAATTGGTCCGACCCGGAGGTGACCCTTTCGCCCTCGTCGACGTTCGTCAACCGCATGTGGCAGTCGGTGTTCACCTTCCTGCCTCTGATGGTGGCGTACAACGCCTCGAAGAAGGCGGGCGCCGATCCGTGGGTCGGCTTCGCAATCATGGCCTTCGTCATGCTTCCGGGCTTCACGGCGTTGGGCAAACATCCGACGGAGACCATCGAGCTCAAGGGAGGAAACAAGATTCCGATCGTGGAGGTCTTCGGCCTGCCGCTGACCGTTCCGGGCTACGGCTCGCAGGTGTTCCCGCCGCTGTTCATGGCCGTGGTCCTGGGGCTTTTGTACAAGCTGCTCAAGAGGATCATTCCCGAGAACGTGCAGCTCGTGTTCGTGCCTTTCTTGGCCTTCGTCGTCATGATCCCGCTGACGGCCTTCCTCATCGGGCCCGCCGGAATCTACGTCGGCGGCTGGATCGGAAACTCGCTCGGCGCGATCAATGGCTTCTCGCCGTTCATTTTCGCGATCATCGTTCCTCTCGCCTACCCGTTCATGGTGCCGGTCGGCCTGCACTGGCCGATCAACGCGATCATGCTCGCCAACATAGCCTCGCAGGGCCACGATTACATCCAGGGCCCGATGGGCGCATGGAACTTCGCCTGCTTCGGCGCGACGGCGGGCGTTCTGTTCCTCGCTTTCCGCGACCGGGACAAGCAAATGCGCCAGACGGCGACCGGCGCTTTGGCCGCCGGTCTCCTCGGAGGCATCTCCGAGCCGTCCCTCTACGGCATCCATCTGCGGTTCAAGAAGATCTACTCGCGAATGCTGCCCGGCTGCCTTGTGGGCGGGTTGATCATCGGCATCGGCGGTGGCGTGAACATCAAGGCATTCGTCTTCACTTCACTGTTGACGATCCCCACCTTTGACAATATCCCGCTTTACGCGATCGCCGTGCTCGCGGCCTTCACCACCTCCATGCTGCTGGTCATCTTCCTCGATTACCGCACGCCCGAGGACAAGGCCGCCGCGCGCGCTAAGGCTTCTGCCGATGCAGACGCGACGTCGGCGGAGGCCCCAGCCGACACGGCCGCCGCACCCGCCGGAGCTGCAGCGGCCGGAGCCTCGCCCGCCGGAGACACGATCGAGCAAAGCCGCGTCAAGGCCCTTTTCGCGGGTCTCGGCGGCCGCGACAACGTGTCGACGCTGGAGAACGTCGCTTCGACGCGTCTGCGCGTCGAAGTCCGCGATTCTTCGCTGGTCGATCTCGACGCTCTCAACTCCGCCGGCGTTGCAGGCGCCGCCGAGGTCGTCCCGGGAGTCTGGCATGTGATCCTCGGGCAAGAAGCGTCCGCTTTCGCAAAGGCCTCAAGCCTCTCGGGGGCATCCGCCAAGTAGCTCCACGGCCCACTGCCAACAACACCCCGGTTTGCCGCACAGTTCGCGCTGTGCGGCAAACCGTGTTCAGAGGCGCCCAAAGCGGAGGATTCGGCACTGACGCGTCCGGGCGTTTAAGAACAGACGGACTTTTCTCTGCCCCCAGAAAGTTCAAGAACAGACCGCCCCTTGCCAAAAGCTTGAGAAAACCGATTCCGAAAGCGCATTTGCGATACTACGTCTGACGTACTACGCTTATGGGAGTACATTCGGTCGCGCCCCAAAGCCTGCGGCTTCGGGTTCGATCGCGCCGCAATGTCAATCCCAAATAGACCGCGCGAAATCTCGGACGAAAGGAATCCCATGATCGGCGGCGACGCGATCCGCGGATACATCGACCTCATGGTCCTTTCGATTCTGCGGGAACACGCCTCATACCCGTACGAGCTCGTTAAAACCATCACCGAGATCTCAGGCGGCGCCTACACCATCAAGCAGACCACGCTTTACAGCGCGGTCAAGCGCCTCGAAGCCACGGGCCTCGTCGCCTCGTTTCCCGACGTTTCCGAGTCGGGAAAACCGCGAACCTACTACCGAATGACCGACGAAGGGCGAATATCCCTGCGCTCCAAAATCGCCGAATGGAAGGCCACGCGAGCCGTCGTCGATCGATTTGTGAAAGGAAGTCACTAATGGATGTCATCTACGCCTATCTCGACACCATGTTCTCCCCCTACGCCTCCAGCCCCCGCCTCGACGCGGCGAAAGAGGAACTGCGAGGGATGATGGAGGACGCCTACTCCGCCAGAGTCGCGCAAGGCAATTCGCACAACGAGGCGGTTGGGGCCGTCATCACCGAGTTCGGCAACCTCGACGAACTCGCCGAAGTGCTCGGCATTTCAACCGAACTCAATCGCATGAACAGCGCACACGACGACGCCCGCAACGCGACATCCCCCGGCTCGACGGCGCCCGATTCCGACGACGCCGCAGCGCGAGGCGCGAACCCCGCGAGCGCCCAGGCCCCGCGCACAGCCCCCTCGGACGCGCGCCCCGGAGCCTTCGCCGCAAACGGACGGGCCGCAAGCCGCACCCCGTCCCCCAAAGCTCCGAAGGCAGACTCGACGACAGGCTCCGCAGCCTCCGATTTCACGGCGACCCGCTTCATCGACCCCGGCGCGCAGGCGCGCCAACCGGGCAGACCGTCCGACAACAGGGGCCAGTGGCGGAGCTGCGGACGAAAGGAGGGAAACTGGGACGAGGAGTCGGGCACCCGAGTCGACGTCTTCGCGGCCATCTTCTGGCCTGTCATCACAGCCGTCTACCTTTTGTGGAGTTTCATCTGGCACGCTTGGGGCGTTTCGTGGATTATTTGGCCCGTCTCCGGACTTCTTTTCGGCCCCGCAGTGATCATCGCCTCGGCTTGGTTGAATCGCCGAGACAAGCGCAGGAGCAGCCCAACTCCCTAAACTCCCGCGAACCAATCGCAAATGGACCACAGTCTACTTTACGTTTTTCTAAAATTTTACTCCAGTAGACTTCCAGAAAAGCCTCAGTAAATCTCCTGTCCAAGCTTTCACACTTGAAGCATGGACGAGAAGACAACGCCTTTTAACAGCAATGCCGCCAAGAACGGACAGGAGCGCAAAAAGGCGGCCTCCACACCGCCACCCGTTGCGAGCGGGAGCAAACACCTTGCAAACGCCCGGGAGCAGCTTGCCGACAACCAGCCCGTCGGCAGCCAGCTGACCGCCGAACGCGTGCAGCCCGTCGGCAGTCGGCTGCCGGTCGAACGTGGGCTGCCCGCAAACGGCCGCCCCACAGGCGACGAACCCGCAGACGAACCCGCAGACGAATCCGCTGAGGGCCAGTCGGCAGGCGACCTTTCGGCATGCGACCTCCCCGCCGAGAGTCTTTCGCGCCGGAAGCGGCGGAAGGCCGCCAAGGCGGCCAAGCGCGCGGCCAACCCCCGCAAGCACAAGCGGCGGCGGCGCATCGTCGCGGCAAGTTCGCTCTCCGTCGCGCTCGCCGTCGGAACGGGAACCGCTTGGGCGCTCAACCGTTACGTCATCGACCATGTCGAAATCTCCAACGTCAAGGAGTACGAGGCCAAGCAGCAGGCGTCCGCATCGAACGCCGCGAAGGACTATTCAAGCAGCAACGTCAAAACGACGGTGACGGACAGCTCGTACACGGGAGCGAACGGCACGGTCAAGGTCGAACAGATCGCCACCGGCTCCGGGGACGACACTGTCACCTACTACGTCGCCACCGTGAAGCTCACGGACGCGACCGCCCTGAAGTCCGCCTTCGCCAACAACCAGTTCGGCCGCAACATCACCCAGAAAACCTCGACCATCGCCTCGAACAACAACGCGATTTTCGCGATCAACGGCGACTACTACGGCTTCAGAAGCAGCGGAATCGTCATCCGCAACGGGGTCGTCTACCGCGACGACGGCGCCCGCGCCGGCCTCGCCTTCTACCGCGACGGATCCGTGAAAATCTACGACGAAACCAGCACAAACGGCCAGAAACTCGTCAAGCAAGGCGTGTGGAACACCCTGTCCTTCGGCCCGTCCCTCGTCAAGAACGGCAAGATCGTTGACGGAATCGACGACGTCGAGATCGACACGAACTTCGGCAACCACTCGATCCAGGGCAACCAGCCTCGCACTCTGGTCGGCGCGAAGAAGGACGGCACGCTTGTCTTCGTCGTCGTCGATGGAAGGGACACCGGATACTCGCGCGGCGTCACGATGACGGAAGCCGCCAAGATTATGCTCGAGCAGGGCTGCGTCACCGCCTACAACCTCGACGGCGGCGGCTCCTCGACCATGTACTTCAACGGCGAGGTCATCAACGAGCCCTCCAACGGCAGCGAGCGCGGAACGTCGGACATCCTCTATGTGGAGAAGCTGTCATGATCGTCGTCATTCCGGCGCTCGAACCCGATCGCAGGCTTCCCGACCTCGTCTGCGACATCCGCAGGGAGCTTCCGGACGCGCAAGTCCTCGTAGTCGACGACGGATCCGGCCCCGCCTACTCCCCCATCTTCCAGGAGGCGCGGGACAACGGCGCGCGAGTCATCGGATACTCCAGAAACCGCGGGAAGGGCTACGCGCTGCGAACCGCCTTCCGGTGGTGCCTCGAAAACGCGCCCGGCCAGGAGGTCGTCTGCGCCGATTCGGACGGCCAGCACAGACCCGCCGACATCGCGGCGGTCGCCCGGGAGGCGCGCAGCGATCCGCAGGCGTTGGTGCTGGGAGTGCGGGCCTTCGCGGGCGGCGTGCCGGCCAGGTCTCGTTTCGGCAACGCGATGAGCGCGCAGTTCTTCAGGCTGGCGTCGGGAGTGAAGGTCGCCGACACCCAGACGGGGCTCCGCGGATACGGCCCCGACCAGCTCAAAGGCCTGCTCGACGTTCCCGGGGACCGTTTCGAGTGGGAGCTCAACGCCCTGCTGGCGGCTGCAGACGCCAAGCGGCGAATCGTGCAGACGCCGATCGAAACCGTGTACATCGACGCGAACTCGGGTTCGCATTTCCGCCCGCTTCGGGATTCGTGGCGTGTGTTCCGCCCCCTGCTCGCCTTTGCGGGCGCGGGAGTGTTCTGCTGGGCCCTCGAGCTCGCCCTCTTCCTGGCCTTGGCGGGCCATTTCAACCTTCTGGCCGCCGTCGTCGGCTCGCGGCTGACGTCCGGCGTCGTCAACTTCGCCCTCAACAAGCTGGGGGTGTTCCGCGACCATTCGACCGACAGGACGTGGAGTCAGGTCAGGCAGTACACCCTGCTAACGCTCGTTCTCATGGCGGTGACATACGCCGGCGTCGAAGCGCTCGGCCTGTTGCACGTGCCGCTGTGGCTGGCGAAGATCGCCACGGACGTCCTTGGGTTCGCCGTGAGCTTCGCGGTGCAGCGCCGCTTCATCTTTCGCGCCCGCCCGCACGGGCGGGCGTTGAAGGAAGGCTCGGGAAGGGCCCGTCAGAGCACCGCGACGGCGGCGTCGTAATTGGGTTCGTCGGCGATGTCGGCAACGAGTTCCCGGTGGAGGACGGTTCCCTCGGCATCGAGGACGACGACGGCGCGGGCGAGAAGCCCGGCCAGCGGAGTGTCGAGGAGGGTGACGCCGTAGTCCTTGCCGAAGCTCGAGCGGAACGAGGAGCCGACGAGGACGTCGTCGATGCCCTCGGCCGCGCAGAAACGGCCGGCGGCAAACGGAAGGTCAGCCGAGACGCAGACCACCGCGGTGTTGTCCAAAGACGCCGCCCGCTTGTTGAACTCGCGGACCGACGCCGCGCACACGCCGGTGTCGATGCTCGGGAAGATGTTGAGGACGACGCGCTTGCCGGCGAGGGACTCGCTCGTCAGGTCGGAAAGGTCAGCTGCCGTCAGGGCAAAGGCAGGCGCGGCAGAGCCGACTGCCGGCAGTTCGCCGACGGTGTTGGCGGGTTCTCCATGGAAACGAATGGTAGACATAAGCCAATTTTCGACGCATCGAGCGCAATCGCGCAAGACGCAAAAGTATCGCTGATAACGAACCGAGGGCCGCGGGCGGGGAGGAAAACGGTGCGTGGGCTTCGCCTTTTCCGCCTTCGTGGGTGAGAATAGTGTTGCATTGTCGACCGCCGCGATACGAAGGGGAATGAGGGTGGACAATTCTAATGCGCAAGAAGAGGCGCTGCGAGCTCGCGCGCAAGCAGAGTATGCGAAGCTTCGGGAGCAGATGCGCCGCCAGGACGGGGAGTCCCTGAAGGGGGCTTCGAAGGCCGCACGCACGGCCGCTCCAGCCGCTTCGGGAGCAGCCCCGGCGGATTCGCGCCCTTCCGGCGTCGGCGGCGCCCCCGACGGCCCAGCGACTCAGCCCGGCACCGCGTCCGCGCAGCCTTCGGGCGCGGGCAAGCCCACCATCGGCTCCCTCGTGGCAGACCTGTCCTCGCAGGCCTCAACCCTGGTGCGCGGGGAGCTGGAGTACGCTCAGGCGAACCTCAAGGCCAAGGTCAAGAACCTGGGGATGGGCGGAGTCCATCTGGGCATCGCCGCATTCATCGGCCTGTATGCGACGGGGATGCTTTTCGTGACTTTCGCCCTCGTCCTGGCGATCTGGCTTCCCGTGTGGGCGGGCTTCCTCATCGTGACGGCCGCGTTGCTGCTGTTCGCGGGAGTCTTCGCGCTTCTCGGAGTGAAGAAGCTAAAGGCGTCGCAGGCCTACAAGGTGTCCCCCGGCGACGGATTCGGCAAAGACGTCGCCGCCTTCAAGAACGGATTGGAAAAGTGAGCAAAAAACTCAACGACGACGACAAAGACATCCAGCAGATCCAGGCCAATCTCGTTGCGACCCGCGAATCGATGACCGCCACGGTCAACGAGCTGGCCGCGCGGCTCAACCCCTCGGCTCTGGCGGGGGACGCCAAGGAACAGGTCAAGGCCAAGGCCTCTCATGCCGCTGAGACGGTCAAGGGGGTCGTGTCCGACGCCAAGCGAGGAGACCGGCGCGCCTTGGCGATCGTCGGCGGAACCGCGGCGGCAGCCGTCGGCCTCGTTGCCCTGAAGTTCGCGCGCCGTCGGCGTCGGCGGGCCAAGAAACGCGTTTGAGGGCAATCGCACGCGTTCGACGTGGCGCTGACGCACCCATGCGCGCTAAGCTATAGAACGCGAACGGATGAGTAAACCATTGGGGCGCCGTTGAGCTTGCCCCGCGATGAGACGAAGGGGGTCGAGCCATGGGGCGCGGCCGTCAAAAGGCTAAGCAACGCAAAGTAGCTAGAGATCTCAAGTATTTCACCCCGGATACCGATTATGAAGCCTTGGAGCGCGAGCTCAAAGCGTCTTCAAAGAGCGACGACGAGCGGGACGACTACGACAAGTACGACGTCCCGCCCGCCACGGACGAGTGGGACGAAGACGACTGGAAGCCATCGCGCTGACGACGTCTGGCGAGGGCGGTGCAAGCGGGTTTCGCCCGTCCGCACCGCCCTCGCCAACCTCTCTCGTTTGACGAGCCAGGCTCTGGCTTGACGGCGCATTTTCGACGCCAGACTCCGCAAATTCAACAGTCCGCAGATTTTTAACTATAGGCCCCAAAGACCCGGACGGTTCCCCCGTGCACGCCCTTCGTTCCGGCCACGACTCGCTCTGAGGCCGCCGCGCGCAAAGCACCCGGGCCCGCAGCCGAACCGGCGACTGCGCGCGAAGCCGCCCCTGCGCCCGCATCGACATCCTCAGCCACGGCTCCGATCGGCCAGGCAGCGCAGCCGCAGGC
>NZ_DBHHEV010000051.1:0-3303 GCF_057238965.1 Peptidiphaga sp. | reverse complement strand
CGCACTGGCGGGGACGACGGCGTCGACCTCTTCCCCCGCAAGCACGGCGACCATTCCGCCTCCCATGTTGAGCGTGTCTTCGAGGTCTTCCCAAGCGACCCCGCCAAGCTCGCGCACAACCGAGAAAACCGCCGGGACCTCGATGGACGAGCGGTCGATCGAGGCGCGCATCCCGGCGGGCACGACCCGCGCCAGATTGGCCGCCAGCCCGCCGCCCGTCACATGCGAGAAAGCGTGGACCCTCCCCGAAACCTCCAGGCACAGCGGAGAGTAGAGCCGCGTGGGCTCCAAGAGCTCCTCCCCCAGCGTCCGCCCGAACTCGGGCACATCGCGGTCCAAAGGCCAGCCCGATTCGGCGACGATTCGGCGCACCAGCGAGTATCCGTTGGAATGCAGGCCGCTGGAGGCGATGGCGAGGACGACGTCGCCCGCTTCGACGCGCTCGGGGCCGAGGGCCTCGTCGGCCTCCACCACGCCGGTGGCCGCGCCGGCGACGTCGTAGTCGTCAGGCGCCATGAGGCCGGGGTGCTCCGCCGTCTCTCCGCCCAGAAGAGGGACGCCCACGAACTCGCACGCCCGCGCGACTCCGCGCACGACGTCGGCGATCCGCTCTGGGACGACGCGCCCGCAGGCGATGTAGTCCGTCATGAGGAGCGGGCGCGCGCCGACCACCGCGATGTCGTCGACGACCATGCCGACGAGGTCCTGGCCGATCGTGTCGTGCACGTCGAGGGCACGGGCTATGGCGATCTTCGTTCCGACGCCGTCGGTCGACGTCGCCAGAAGGGGCCTTTGGAACTCCTTCAGGGCGGAGACGTCGACCATTCCGGCGAAGCCCCCCACTCCGCCGACGACGTCGGCGCCGAGCGTGCGCCCGACGGCGGCTTTCATGAGCTCGACGGCGCGGTCCCCGGCCTCCGTGTCGACCCCGGCCGCCGCGTAGGCGGATACCCGTCCTTTCACCGTTCCTCCAATCGTTCTTTCACCGGCTTTCCGACGGCTCGCCCGCGCCCGCGAGCGCGCTGAGAACGTCGGACCCCGAAGCGGCCGCGACGCTTACGACGTCCACGGGATACCTTCCCGTGAAGCAAGCCGTGCACAGATCCTTCCGGGCCTGCTCGGTGGCCCGCACCATGCCGTCGAGGGATATGTACCCGAGTGTGTCGGCGCCGACGGCGCCGCAGATTTCCTGGACGCCCATCGAGTTGGCGATGAGTTCGCCTCGAGTGGGGAAGTCGATCCCGAAGAAGCAGGGCCAAGTCACCGGCGGCGAGGAGATGCGGATGTGCACCTCCGCGGCCCCGGCCTCCCGCAGCATGGCGACCAGGGCGCGCTGGGTGTTGCCGCGGACGATCGAATCGTCGACGACGACGAGCCGCTTGCCCTCGATCACTTCCTTCATGGGATTGAGCTTGAGGCGGATGCCTCGCTGGCGTTGCAGCTGCGTGGGGGCGATGAAGGTTCGTCCGACGTAGGCGTTCTTCACCAGGCCTTGGCCGTAGGGGATGCCCGATCCCTGCGCGTATCCGATGGCGGCGGGCGTGCCCGAAGACGGCGTGGCGATGACGAGGTCGGCCTCGACCGGGTGCTCTTCGGCGAGGATGCGGCCCATCTCCAGACGCGCCGAGTTGACGGACCGCCCGGCGATGGCCGTGTCCGGGCGCGCGAGGTAGACGTATTCGAAGACGCATCCCGCCCTCTTCGGCTCGGCCCACATGTGGGACTCGACGCCGCCTTCGCCGATGACGAGAAACTCGCCGGGGCTGACCTCCCTCTCGAATTCGGCGCCGACGATGTCGAGCGCCGCGGTTTCCGACGCCACGACCCATCCGCCGTCGAGCCTGCCGAGCACGAGGGGCCGGAAGCCGTGCCGGTCGCGCGCGGCATAGAGGCGGGTTTCGTCCATGAAAGCGAGGGAGAAAGCCCCCTCCAGACGCGGAAGGACGCTCAGGGCGGCGTCGGCGAGGCTCGGCGCGTCGGTGCAGCCGAACAGCGCGGTGAGAACGGCCGTGTCCGTGGAGGAGCCGCGGCCGAGCTCGCCCGTGAGGTCCTCGCCCGAGCGCGCACGGACCTCTTCCATCAGCTCTGCGGTGTTCGTGAGATTCCCGTTGTGGGCCAGCGCGACGGTTCCCAAATGCGCGTCGCCCGGCGCCGGGCCCTCGGACGGCGATGAGAAACGGGTCGGGCCCAGGGTCGGCTGGGCGTTTTCCCAGGCGGAGGCGCCGGTGGTCGCGTAGCGGACGTGGGCGACGCCCATGCGCCCGTTCAGCGTGGACAGCGATTTTTCGTCGAACACCTGCGAGACGAGGCCCATGTCCTTGTACACGAGGATCGTCTGGCCGTTCGACACGGCGATTCCCGCCGATTCCTGCCCGCGATGCTGCAACGCGTAGAGCCCGTAGTACGCCAGCTGAGCCACCGGCTGACCGGGTGCGTACACTCCGAAGACACCGCATTCCTCCTGCGGTTTTTCGCCGGGAAAGAGCTCGGCGGTCAAGCGCCCATCAGCCACCACGGACCAATTGTCTCACAATGCGGGTTGCCCGCATCCGCCGTTTCCCGAATGTCGGACGAGTTCGCCGCGAGCGGCCCGCCCACGGCGCGGCGGATCAGGGTCGCGCGGCGTTCGCCGCCTTTCGGGCCGGCCGCGCCGCGCCCCGTGCGGGTCAGGAGCCTGCGCCCCCGGAGAGGCGGAATTCGACGGTCGACGTCGCGACATCGGCCCTGTGCAAAACAGCGGACACCCTCTCCCCGCGAACGAGCGGATCGCCGACGATCGTCGCCTGGACTGCGGGCTCGCGGACCATCACCTTGCCGACGCCGCCCGCATCCTCCCCGGCGGCCGGCTTGCCGCGCCGGCGAAGCACGTCGACGACGACGCCGTCGAACGCCCCACCCTCGCGCACGGCGAGCACGAGCGCCTCGACGGCGTCCAGGGCGCCGCGTTCGTACTGACCGGCGATTTTGGCGGAAGCGGCCATCTCCTCGGGCAGCTTGCCGAGGCCCTCGCGAACCCACGCCGGCAGATTGTCGCCCGTGCAGATGCAGCGGCAGGTTTCGAGCGCATACCTGTCGGCAAGCCGGCGAAGCGGGGCCGTCACATGCGCGTACCTCGTCGCGAGCGCGGCGTGGTCGAGCACCGTCTCCCCGCGATGCCTGGCCTCTCCGCGGTCAGCGCCGCCGCCGTCGGCGGGCAGAGCCCGGTACCCCGCTCCGCGAAACAGGCTCACGGCCTCGTTGAGGAAGGCCGCGCCGGCCGAGCTGTGCGCGCCGACCCCGCGGACGAAATACGGGTAGCTCACG